>JAMCZD010000252.1:6560-9633 GCA_023473405.1 Candidatus Omnitrophota bacterium | reverse complement strand
TTCCTCGCGCTGGACCTGTTCAAATCATGCCCGGTTTTGAGCGCTTTCAAGGAGAACCTCAACACGCCGAGCCCGGGCGGTTTTGTGGGGCTGGCGGTGAACGATTATTTCCTGCTGAACTGGTTTGGGCAGGTAGGCGCCACCACCCTGCTCGCCACCTTTTACCTGGTAAGCCTGTTGGGCATGACCAATTTCCACCTGGGCGAATGGCTTCAGGCCTGGTGGGAGCGAAGGTCTTCAGCCGCTCCCACACCTTTTTCGAATGAAAAACAGCTCGAACGAAGGGCGCGTGAACTGGCCAAGCAAGCCCAAAAATTGCAGACCGAAATGGAGAAATCCGGTTTGGGTGCCTATCTGCAACCCGTTCCCGAACCCACCGTGCGCGATCTCAGCATCCCTCAAACTGCGCCCGCCGAAAATCCGTTCCACCGCTCGGAATCTCCTGCCCAACCGCCGGTCGAGCCGTCCGGGATCGAGGGTGAACTGATCCCCGCCCGCGAGGTGGCGGCCGCCACCACCGCCGAGATTCTGGGCAAACCGGCCGATAAAAAGAACCCATTCGCCGGACCGGCTTCCTCCGAATCGGCCAATGCCCCTGAGGCCGCCCCGGCAAAGGCTGTTCCTCCGCCTAAATCCAAGGCAGCTCAGCGCAAGCCAAAGCCAATTGCAGTAGCCGCGCCACCAATGATCGGCAATTACCAATTGCCGGCGCTGAGCCTGCTCAATTTTCCCGACACAACGGCAAAGCCGACAGAGTCAAAGGAAGAATTGATGGCGAACGCGCGGCTGATGCAGAACACCCTGGCGCAATTTGACATCGAAGTAGCCCTCGGAGATATCACCAAAGGCCCAACCATCACCCGGTATGAATTACATCCCGCTCCCGGGGTGCGCCTGGAAAAGATCGTATCCTTGGGCAACAACCTGGCTGCCGCGTTGAGGGCCGAAAACGTTCATATCCTTGCCCCCGTCCCCGGCAAAAGTTCGGTAGGCATCGAGGTGCCCAACCGAATCAAAACCAAGGTGATCATGCGCGACATCCTCGAATCGGACGAATGGGTCCATACCAAGGCGCGCATTCCGTTGGCGCTGGGAAAAGATGTTTACGGCCAGCCGATTATTGCCGATTTGGCCGAAATGCCCCACCTGCTCATTGCCGGCAGCACGGGCTCGGGAAAGTCGGTCTGCATCAATTCCATTATCGCCTCGCTCCTGTATCGCTTTCCTCCCGATCAAATGCGCTTTGTGATGATCGACCCCAAAGTGGTCGAGCTGCAGCATTACAACGCCTTGCCGCACCTGGTCGTTCCCGTGGTAACCGATCCCAAAAAGGTCATCCTCGCCCTGCGCTGGGTGGTGAGCGAAATGGAAAAGCGCTACCACATCTTCGCCCGTGTCGGGGTGCGCAATATCCGGTCCTTCAACGAACGCCCCCGCGAAAAACGCCAAGCCCCTGCGGAACCCGAACCGTCCCGGACCGACAAGAAGGAAATAGTCGAGACCAGCTCCGAAGGATTCGCCGTCGAGCTCGACGAGGAAATCGTCGTCCCGCGCGAGGAAGAGATCGTTATCCCGGACAAACTGAGTTACATCGTCGTGATAATTGACGAGCTGGCCGACCTCATGCTGGTTGCACCCGCGGATGTGGAAATGGCCATTGCGCGGATCACCCAAATGGCCCGCGCCGCCGGCATCCACTGCATCCTGGCCCCCCAACGCCCAAGCGGCGATGTCATTACCGGCGTTATCAAGGCAAACATCACCGCCCGGATCGCCTTCCAGGTTGCCGCCAAGGTCGACTCGCGCACCATCCTCGATGCCATGGGCGCCGATAAACTGCTGGGCAAGGGCGATATGCTTTATCTCCCTTCCGGTTCCTCGAGGCTCATCCGCGCCCAAGGCACGCTCGTCACCGACGCCGAAATCCAATCCCTCGTCGATTTCATCGCCCAGCAAGGCAAACCGAGCTACGAACTGGAAATCCATCGGCAATTGTCGAAGTCGGTCGATGAGTTGGAAAACGGCCGGGGTTGCGATGAGGACGAATCTCTTATCCAGCAGTGCATCGAAGTCATCCGAAGCGAACAAAAAGCCAGCGTCTCACTCCTCCAGCGCCGCCTCCGCCTCGGTTACACCCGCGCCGCCAGAATCATGGATGAACTCGAGAATCGCGGCATCGTCGGCCCCAACAAGGGCGCCGAGCCCCGCGACATCCTGATTGACCTGGACGCAGAAGGCGCCGAGGGAAATAGACCTGTCCAGGATTGAGAGTCATTGGGCCCAAAGCGCCGGCACCGGGACCAGCCAGAGCTTGTCGCCATACGGTATGATTCGGTCGCCCAGGTAAAGCACAACTCCGGCGCGGAATTGATTGCCAATTTTATCACTCTGAATATTTCGCCGAATCATGAATACAAATTAACCGTTTTGTGGCCAATTTGCAATACAATTGACCGATGGTCGAGTCAACCGCATTTACGATTTGCAAAAGCTGCACCAATGCGGTTGACTTGCTTCAATGCCAACGGTTTCCGAACAATTGCGCCAGGCGCGCGAAGCCCAAAACCTGACCGTCTACCAGGTGGCGGAAGTGACCAAGATCAAGACCGACCACATTCGCGCCCTCGAACAGGGCGATTTCAATTGCTTCTCGGCGCCCATTTACATTCGCGGTTTTGTGCGGGTTTATGCGTCGGTCCTGAAACTCGATGTGTCCCAAATTATCGGCGCGCTCAATGCCGAACTGGGTCAACTGGAGAAATTCCGCGAGACCCCCAACTTTGTGGGCGAATCGCATGGATGGCTGGATTTCGTGATGCTGGAGTTCGCGAAATTAAACTGGCGCATTACCTTGGGCATCTTCGTTCTGCTGTTAGTCGTGGTTTTGGGCATATGGGGATTCCTCGCCTGGCAATCGCGCCCGCCCGAAGACCCGCTAGCCGGCCTGGGTCCCGGTCTTTACCAGTCGCCTGCCTCTGGACCGGACCAGGTGCTGCCGTTGCCGACCAACACCGTCCACAGCGCTCAAAAGTGAGCCGACTCACGTTGGTTGCTGGGTGCGAGACAAGAATAT
>JAMCZD010000252.1:0-6550 GCA_023473405.1 Candidatus Omnitrophota bacterium | reverse complement strand
AGTTTCGTGGAACGTCAAATCGGACAACACCGGCGCGTGGGGCGGCGCGCTGGGATTGAAGAACCCCGGCGTGGCCTCGCTTGGTCCTGGCTATATGAGCACAACGTATACCTCTCTCTTTTGAACGCCATCTTTAATCGCTGAGGTCAGCGACAAATCGCTCAAACCTAACGCCTGGCAGGCGAGTCGCAGCGCCAACGGCGCGTTGCCATGCCAGCCTGGGACAACGCCCCGGGATTGCGCCCATCTAATCCACCAGGAGCCAAGAACGGCGTATGACTGGTCGAAGTCGTGCTGACTGAATTCATCGATCCCAGTGGAATCGCCACCTGTTACGCATGTTCGGGGCTGACACAGGTCTATTGGTGCCGCTTCAGGACCGCCTTTTTCAAGGCGAACTCGGGTGCCTGGACCGCCAGGCGAAAATCGGCGTTGGCATTTTGCGAGTTCAAGAGGCGTGCCTTTGGAAGAGCAAAACGCGCATCCCGCCAGGTCCTGGTACCCTCGAGCTTAACGGTTTCGGCGGAGCGGGTATAAGCGCCGTTGAAAGGCGCGGCGGGATCGCTCCCGTCGAATTCAAGGTTCAAACTCCCGGTCGCGGCATCAAAGTACTCGATTTCTACAACGAGATTTTCCGGGTCCGGTTTTTTGAAGGAATCGTCAGCGACAAAATAGATATAGCGCCCGGGATTCTCGGTGGACCTGATTGTGCGGCAATCCTGGCCGCCGGCGGTGTCCGGCGCGGTGAGGCCATCGGCGAAATCGACTTGGCGCAAACCCTGTTCCAGGTTGGTTTTGCCCAGTGATACGCTTATAGACGGTGCATCGGTATAGAGGCCTCGGACCAGCGGAGGCCGCCAGCCTTGCTTGAACAGGTCAACATAATGCCGGGTCAATTCAATGTATCTTCGTCCGTATTCTCTTGATTCACACACGTCGGTGCCTTCGTGGAATTCGTTCCAGGTTTCCACCAGGACAATGTCCGAGGCTCGGCGCAAGAACTTGAGCCAGTTCTCTTCGTAAAACTCTCCTCCTGCGCGTGGGACAATCAGGGGTTTGCGCCCAGGCACGGCGGAATGATCATAGCCAGGACCAAGCGAGGCCACGCCGGGGTTCTTCAATCCCAGCGCGCCGCCCCACGCGCCGGTGTTGTCCGATTTGACGTTCCACGAAACTTCCCGGACGATGTAGGGGATGCGCCCGCCGAAATCGCGCGCGAATTGTTCCCGGGTGTAATCGATAAAACTCTGATCATATTTCTTGGCAAAGGCAGCGGCGTAAAGAACCACCAGTGGATGGCCATCGATCATTGCCCAATGCCGGGGAGGGATGCTCGAAAAGAAGTCCCGAATCGTGGCGTAGAACCAGCGCTTGCCATAGTCCCGGGTCAGGTCAATATGCAAATTCCAGGAATTGAACTGCAGGGTGCTGGTATCGTAGAAGAGGCCGATTCGCGGCGGGCGTTTTCCTTCTTCGAGCAGCGCTTCGCGGGCCTGGACCAATGGCTTCAGGCCGGCGTAACTCCAGTGTTGACGCGAGTTTGGGTCGCGTTCGGAAGGCGCGCCCCAGAAAACCGGGAGCAGAAAATCGATGCCCGCTTCGATCATGTCCTCGAGCTGCCGCTGGTGCCACGACTCCGATTCATACGAGAAGTTCTCCATCGATGGCGGATGGTCGGTCAAGGCGTCGGAGCCGTCGCCGTTCAGAACATGCTCCTTGGTTTGGACATTATACCAATAGAAATAAGTGGCGCCTACGATGCGGTCGTCTCCGCGAAAGGACCGGGCATCCTCGAAGCCCTTGGGGCCGAGACCAATGTAAGGCCCGACCGGTCCGGGGATTTCGTGGTTCTGCGCCATGGCCAAAGGAGCACAACCGACCAAACAGCACACCATCAGGCAACGGATGGAAGGAGTTGCTTTTTTCATATGCGTCTTATAACCCGTTTACAACGGCATGCAACCAGTCTGTAAACAGATAGTCAACGATCGAGCAACGAAGCCCCGGGCCAAAAGCGCCTTGGCCCGGAGTATCGCGGCGATTTTGGCTTCTGGTGGCGTTGCTCCTCAGTCCTAAAGCCCCGCGGCTATTCTCCTTCATCGCGCCTTGCCAAAAGCCAAACTTGCCGCAAAAGAGTGTGCTTCATCCAACGGTCCGCGGAGTATGCTCGTGGCGACTATGAATCCGACTCCGGACGCGAAAATGCCGCGCGAATCCCGCGGCTCGCCTCGCAAAATCCAAAACTACCTCGGGAGCATCTCCGGTCCGCCGCTCGATCGCATCGACCTGCACGTCGAAGTCCCCGCCGTCCCGTTCCAGGAGATCACCAGCGAGTGCACCGGCGAAACCTCGGCCCGGATTCGCGAGCGAGTCATCGCCGCCCGCCTCCGCCAGCACGAACGGTTCGCCAGCAAACCGCGGATCACCTGCAACGCCCGGATGGGCAGCCGCGAGCGCAAGGCCTATTGTGCCCTTGCTTCGGACACGATGGATATGCTCAAGGCCGCCATGAGTGATATGCGCCTGAGTGCCCGCGCCTATGACCGGGTCCTGAAGGTAGCCCGCACCATCGCCGACCTCGTCGGGTCGGAGGGCATCCTGACCGACCACGTCATGGAGGCCGTCCAGCTCCGTTCCCTGGACTGACAGTTGTGGGTGTAGTCCTCGTGTCAAACCACTAATCTTCACTAATCAGTACTAATGAGGAGTACTCTTTTTGGGCGAAGACAATTGAAGAAGAGCGGCTGCGACTGACGAAGTTGAGGACTACCTGTGCCAGATAGGTTTGGCCTGACCTTGAACCACACGTCGTGGACGGGGGAAAGATCGGAATCACGGTCGATCTCACTTTGGCCAGGAAACCCGGATAAACCGGACGTCCGCCTGCTTGCGCACTACAGTGCTGTTGGTGCTTGGGTTGCGGTTATCCCCCCCAACAATAAAAGACATAGTTGTTATCCGGAATCGCCGTATCATAGTCGCCCATGTGGTGAGCGTATATTCCTTGAAACGCAGGATAGCTTTGGCCGTCCCAACGAACTACGGGAGGATAAGCGGTATAAAAAGCCCCTGCCTGACCATTGGTGCCGGTGAACACCGGAGGATATTGGACCGTACTAATTGGAAAATTCGTGGCGAAACTGCTGCCCCCGGTAATCGGCAGGCCAGCCAATGGCCACGTAATGCAGGCCAATGTCCACCCGCGAGTTGGTCTCCTTGGATTGGGTGGTTCGGGTCGTGTAATGGTATAGACCGGCATCGTCGGCATTGAGGCCGCCTTTGTTGATCAGATCGGTCGAGGACTGGTCTTAATCTCCCAGCGCGGCTGAGGCGTAGATGAAATTGGTCAGGTAAACGTTGCTTGGCCCGCCTAAGCTCAGGGTGTTGACAAAACCGTTGTAACCTGTGGTGTCCGGAAGAACGCTGCTCCCATTCATATTCACACCGTCAAACTCGTTATTATAAACTGACCGGGGAAGGGTCCCAATATAATCTGCCAGAAGCACGGTGCCCCGGTAAAACAGGTTATTGCCCATTTTGACGCCCATCAAGGTCCGGTTGGTGTCGCTGAGCAATTCGGTAAAGATATTGGTCCAGACCATGGGATTGCCCTCGGCGTCCGTGCCGGAGTTGATCACCTGCCAAACCCGGTCATGCGGGTTGCGTTGGAGGATGGAGGCGGACTGGGTTACGTCCGAACTCGGGGGGGGAAGCTGAGCGTGAGCGAATGATCTCACCAGGCCAAGAAGTGGCGCAAGACAAAAGGCCGTTTTCACAAAAGTTGAAGCCACAGGCGCTGGGCGCCAATCATAGTTTAAAAGGAGTTAAAACGCAGGTAAACTAATCCCACTATTCGTGGGCAATTCAGAGACGCGATTTCCGGACGGTTCAGAACGGATTGTACCCCAGAAACTCGACGATCTTCGGCCGAAACCGTCGAATTGGCTTGTGTTTGCCCTTTTCCCAATCGCTGAGAGTGCCTTTGTCCACGGCAAACAGCTTCCGGCATTCGACGGACTTCATCTTGAGGTCCAGACGACGTTTTTTGAGGTGATCTCCAACATGATTTAATTGGTCCGGATACTTGTCTTTGAACCACAGGTGGCCGAATCCGGGCTTTTGCGCGATCAATCGCAGGTGAGAAAAGGGCACCGATGCCAACGGTCTGGGCCGCAAGTGAACAAGAACAATATGGAATGTGTAATGTGGATTTTGCAGAAGTCACGCCTGCGCATTGCATTTTCTTTCATGATTGACAGGCTAATCCGATGCGCCGACACGCGACAATCTCCTTTTTGGCGCCACGCTTCCATTCCCGGTCTCCCAATGCGCCGTCGCCGCTAACGCTTTGCCGGCCCACTCCATATTGCACGCGCTACCCTCCCGACGCTGCCACGCGGATGAGGGCAATGATCTCCGTCTCAAGGCATCAGCGCTTGCAGGCCACGAAAGAGCAAATAACCCATCAGGGCGGTGGCCGGCAGGGTAAAAATCCACGCCCAGAGTATTTGCCCCACGATACCCCACTTAACGGCGGTCAGGCGTTTAGTGGCACCGACACCCATGATTGTCGAGGAGATCACGTGAGTGGTCGATAACGGAATACCCCAATGGCTGGCCAGTTGAATGACGGCAGCGGCGGTCGTTTGCGCCGCGAATCCGTGAACGGGTTGGAGGCGGACGATCTTCTGGCCCACGGTCTGAATGATGCGCCACCCGCCCGCGGCCGTGCCGGAGGCCATGGTCAAAGCGCAAGCCACTTTGACCCAGAGCGGCACCACGAACTCCGGGGAGCGCAGAAAGCCCAGCCATGACGGCAGCGTATTCAGCGAACCGGCTTTGGTGGCTATGAACAGGGTCAGCGCGATAACACCCATTGTCTTTTGCGCATCGTTGGTGCCGTGACTGAAACTCATCCATGAAGCGCTCAGCAGTTGCAGTCGGCCAAACAACACGTTCACCAGGTGCGGTGTGAAGCGGCGGAGCAGCACCAGAAGCAGGCCCATCAGACAAAAGCCGACCAAAACTCCGCAGATGGGTGAGGTGATCATCGGCACGATCACTTTGGGCCAAAGCCCCTCGGTCTTTTGAGTCGCCGAATTATGGATCATCCAGCGGATGACGGACCAGTCGCCGTGCGCCGTAGCCACGGCGGCACCGCACAAACTGCCTATCAATGCGTGGCTCGAACTCGAAGGCAACCCCAACAGCCACGTTGCCAGGTTCCAGATAATGGCCCCGATCAAGGCGCACAGCAGGGTGACAAGAGACACGGCCTTGATTTCCACCAAACCGCTGCCGATGGTCGTGGCTACTGCCGTGCCAGCCAGCGCGCCGACCAGGTTGAAAACGGCGGCCATGACCACCGCCTGGCGCAAGGTTAGCACCTTCGTGGAAACCGAGGTGGCAATGGCGTTGGCAGTGTCATGGAAACCATTGACATACTCGAACACAAGGGCGAACAGAATCACACAAAATGCAAGCCACATTGTCGGTATTACGTTGAGACCAGGAATGAGCAAAACATAACGGTTGAATCTTTCCCCGATCGCGGCGGAAATGCACGTGGAAAATCGGCTCGCTGGATGCCATAGGCGCATTCGCAACGGTAGCCGAGTTTTAAAAGGTGTCAGTTGAAGGAACGGCTAAGAATGTGAAAAAGCAGTTTTCTGGATATTATCCTTGCGATGAATCAAGCGAATGGCTATAAATAAAGAATATGGCAAAAGCTTTAACTAAATCTCAAATTGTATCAACTATAGCCGATACAGTTGGCATTACCAAAAAACAGGCCGTGCAGACCTTGGACACCATCGTGGCGCTGGCGTACAAGAACGCCAAGAACTCCTTTACCCTGCCGGGTTTAGGCAAGCTCGTGCTGGTGCATCGCAAGGCCCGGATCGGTCATAATCCCGCCACTGGTGAGACCATCAAAATCCCGGCAAAGAAGGTGGTCAAGTTCCGGATAGCCAAGGCGGCCAAGGATGCAATCCTGGGCCCCAAAAAGAAGTAAGAGACTTCCGTATCCCGACGTTCCGCGGCGAACTCCAGTTCATCACCCTCACGCCATGCTTTCGCGCCTAAGGCGCAAGCTCTTCTTATTCGGGTGGTTCGCCGTAGTGGGAAGGCGCGGCTGCATCGGGCCTGTCTTGAAGTTGTTAACACTGTGCCGGCTCAGCCGGATCGGGAGGCAAGCTGGGCAGCCGCCGCGATGGACTTGCGAAAGTGGTAACCGAAGATCGAGAGGGTGACTGCCAACGGGAGAAGCGATGGACGCCGGAAAACTGTCCAGAGCACGAGACTCCAATAGTGGAATCGTTCGCGACCGAGTACGCCCAAGCGAAGGTTGGCATGGGCGAAGGCCATGAGATACCGCCAGTTCAGCGAGCCGGGAATTTTCGGCGGTTGGTACTCGCGCAGGAAGGTGCGAATCCGCTGGTAATACGGTCCCGGGGCATAAAGGCAACCCATAAGGCGCTTGTATCCTTCGCGCAATGCCGTTCGATGCATTCGCGGGATGAAGTTTGTTGTCCCGTCAACAGATCGGAAG
>JAMCZD010000396.1 GCA_023473405.1 Candidatus Omnitrophota bacterium | reverse complement strand
CTTCGAGGACACCGCCTACTTTGCCGTTCCAGTAATTGACCTGCTGAGTCAAGCGAATAGTCACCGAGTTAATGGCGGTGTAAAGCCCGCTCAACGGTGTGACATCGAACCGGACCTGACTCGATGTTTGACCGATCCATCGTCCGGCAGCCAGGTGCAACGGATCACTCGACGTGGTTTGATTCGGATTCGACCAGTCGTCGTCCCAGTCCACACCCGAAGCGCGGTCTTTCATAGCCAAGACAGCGCGCGGGGTTGGAGTGACGAAACTGGCTTGCGAATTGTCGGCGATGATGTTTTGCGCATTCGAGGTGTCATGGATGCCGCTAACCGTCAGTGTATAGGACGCTTGCAGCGTTTGCGGGCTCGTGAAGAGGATAACCTCGGTAGGATCGACGCCCATTTGGACCGAGCGGATTTCGAGTTGGCCGCTTAGGGAATAATTGGCGGCGACTGCAGCCGATTCCGGTGTTACCGGCTCGGAGGATTTGGCTTCCAGGGACAGGTTATCAATCCCGGTTACGGCAGCGATAGTCGGGGGCTGAGTATCGGGGATGACAGTGAGGAGGGCCTCGGCAGTGATCAGGCTGCTACCCAACTCATCGGTCACTTTCACCGAGAACCTGGCATCGGAGTCCGTTACTTTCACGGCCTCGAGGGTGTATTGGCTGTTGGTGGCGTCCGGAATCGGGTTGCCGTTGCGCAGCCATTGATATTGGAGCGGCGGCGCGCCGGAAGCCGCTACAGTGAACGTAGCCGAGGATGCCTCGGCAATGGCAGCGCTGGCAGGGGACTGAGTAACGGTGAGCGAACCGCCACTGCGCGGTGTGTAGTCAACGATCAACTGCGGTGCATTGGGACCGTCTGGAATAAAAATTCCGCGGTTATCAGCGCTCGAGGTTGGCTGGGCGAGCAGGACGAAACCTTCATTGACGCCGCCGGAGGACCACTGATCGATGATTGACTTGGCCAATTCAGCCGGGATCACCAGGTCGTAAACGGTGCCCAGGGGCGCATTCGAGTAGGCCACGCTGGCCAGCAGATTGGTGTCATAGTCGGCCTCGGGAATCAAAGCGCCCGCGTCACCGCCCGCCCACGGATTGGTGCCGTCCATAGTGCCGAAGGTGCCGTTGCTGTTCCAAGCCGCGTTGGCAGGGGTCAGGCGATAGAGTTCGGCGACACCGGCGACACCGGCGCTATTGAGCCATTGAGTCCACCAATGTGGTTGGTCCGGGTAGTAACCGACGGTCAATCGGAGGGTTACGGAGTTGATCGAGTCATAAACGCCGTTGAGGGCGCTGAGATCGAAACGGAGCTGAGTCGAAGTCAGGCCGTACCATTTGCCGATGGCCAGGTGGCTTTCTTGATTGGGATTCGAATAGGCCTTGTTCCAGTCAACGCCGGAGGCCCGGGCCACGGCCGGGAAGGCCACTTTGGGAGTCTGCTTGAAGGTAATTCGTGAGTTGGGCGCGATCAGGTTGGCGGCTGCCGAGGTATCCGCGACACCGGAAACCGTCAAGGTATAGTCGCCGTAGCTTCGGGTTGAAGTAGTCAGGGTGACAGTAGTTTGATCAACTCCAAGGTCTGCCGCTAAAACAGTTGCCCCGCCGCTAATGGTGTAATTGTTCGTCGCGGTGGCGGTGGCAGGGGTGACCGGCTCGGAAAAGAGCACTCGGACAGTGGTTGGATTGAGGGAGGAGGCGGACACCAACGTTGGCGGCTGGGTATCGGCGACCACGACGAGCAGGGCTTCGCTGCTGGTGTTTGCGGTGCCGACGGCATCCGTTACCTTCACCGAGAATTTGGCGTTGTTATCGGTTACCTGGACGGCATTGATGCGGTATAGACTGTTGGTTGCGTTGTCGATTGGAGTGCCATTTCGCAGCCATTGATAGGTGAGAGGAGGAACTCCAGTCGCGCTCACCGAGAAGGCGACCGATGCGGCTTCAGCCACGAAGGCGCTCGCCGGTTGTTGCGTAAAAGTAACCGGCAGACCGCTTTTCGGGGTGAAATCGACGATTAACCGCGGGCCTTGGGGACCGTCCGAATAGAACAGGATGCGGTTGTCGCCCAGCTCGGAGCCGTTGGCGCGGAGCAGGAAGCCTTCGTTTAGTCCACCGCTTGCCCATTGCTGGATAAGCGCCTCGGCCTTTGCACCCGAGATAACCAGGTCGTATACGGTCCCCTCGGAGTTCGCCGAGAGGTCATAGGGCGCGCTGGCGAGGAGATCGGAGACATAATCGACATCGGGCGTTGTGGCGCCGGTAGGACCGCCGGCCCACCATTGAGCCGAGCCATCCAGGTAACCCCATGTGGCACTGCTGGTCCAGCCGGCGTTCGCCTCGGTCAGACGATATAGCTCGAGAGTGCCGGCTTGCTGTCCGTTCCAGAAGTTGGCCTGCTGAGTGAGGCGCAGGGTAACGGAATTAATCGCCGTGTAAACCCCGTTCAAAGCGGTAACATCAAATCGCAACTGGGCCGAAGTATCCTGATTGCCGGTAAATGGGTCCATGACACGCACCCCCGCCATGATCATTTGAGGGTCACTCGCCGCAGTCTGGTTCGGGTTGGACCAATTCAAGTCCCAGGAAACGCCGGAGGCGCGGTCCTGGGCGGGAAAGGTGGCAAGGACCGAGGCGGCGGGCGCGCTGGCGGAAGTCCCGAGCAAGCCTGCCACGATAAAGATACAGAATCGAGCTATCGTCTTAGTTATGGTCTTCATGGTTGATTGGAACTGTGCTACACTTAATCCAGGTTATTTCTAGCGCCGCCGCCACCGGCTGTCTTGTCCCCAAATTTGAATACAAAAGTCAGCGGGCCGTCCCGGTCTGTCGCAGGTTGAGTTGGTGGAGATGTGACACGGAGTATTCCCGGGAGGCATTCGAGTGACCGCAAGCGCATAAGCCCACGAAGATCTGGTCCGGGTAAGGAGGGTCGGGAACCACTTCGCCCATTTTTTCCCAGGAGGCGGGCTCGGCGGTGGTGGCGCGATACGCAGTGATGCGATTACCGGTCCGCACGAGTCGGAGCCAGGCGTTCGGGTAGCTTACCGGCTTGAGAAGCGGTTCGAATAACGTGCTGATTCCTCCCTTTACCAATCGCACACAGGGCACGTACCGGTTGGTACCCTGTTCCGCCTCGACGCGCAAATTGACATTCCGGCTATCCGGTTCGAGGTCTTCGCGCACCATCAGGCCGGCCGCCGAATACTCGTCCACCAAGGAGACGCTGGAAACTCGCACGCTCACGTCAAAATCGCCGTGAATAACCCGGTAGATAAAGTAGAAATCGTCGGATGTATCCCAGATGTTGGTGCCGCTGGCGTAGACTTCGAGCTCATCGGGTGCGGGGAAATACACGGCGCCGGGCACATGAAGGTCCGACGGACTCCCAGGCGGACCGTTGCCGCCAACCTCGCAAGCCTTCATGTCGCTCGAGACCACGTCAACGGTGCCGGCAGCGGCCCTGCCGGCGTAGCCTTTAATCCCGGCAAATTGAAGGACGGGACGGGCCACGGCGTGCTCGAGGGACAGCACAATTTCGTCCCCGGCCGGATGGAGCCAAGCATTGGTTATCCGCGTTCCGGGCAATTGATAATGATTGGTCAAGGCAACTGAATCATCGTCCAGCGGCTCATCAAACCGGACGTACAGGTTTCGGCCGAAGGCGCAGGCGCCCAGCACCTGGGGAGGCTTGACTGGGGCGGTGAGCGGATGGAGGTCGAACTGGTGGTAATGCGCCACGGTGAATCGGCCAGGTGCATTGCCGTGACCGCAAGTGCATAATCCGACGTAAACCCTTTTTGGATATGGCGGAGTGGTGATTACCTGCCCCATTTTGATCCAGCTCACCGGTTCAGCAGCGATAGCACGATAAGCGATAATGGCCGCGCCCCGGCGTATGAGACGGAGCCAGGCGTTCGGGTAGCTGACTGGCTTGACGCCAATCCCAAAGAGGACGCTGTTGCCGCCTTTGACCGCACGGACACATGGAACATAGGCATCCGTGCCCAGCTCGGTCTCGACCCGCAGGTTCACATTGCGGCTATCCGGATCGAGGTCCTCGCGGATCATCAGGCCGGCGGCGGACCAATTGTCCACTTTAGAAACGTCCGACACCCGAACGCGCACATCGAAATCTCCTTCCACCTCTTCGAAAACAAAATGAAAACCATCTCTGAACCAGATGTCGCTGCCACCCGCAAAAACCTCGAACTCGCCCGGTCCGGTGATGAAGGCGGAACCGGGCACCTGCGGGTCCGACAATCCGCCGGGATCATTTAGCACACCAACATCGCGCGAGAAAAAGCGGCTGGTCGAGATCTGAACCTGGCCATCGAGCAGGCTGCCGGTGAAATCCTTTACCCCGATTACACGCAACGTGCGGCGCGAGAGCGGCTGGTCCAGGGTAAGAATAACCTGGTCGCCCGCCGGATGAATGCAGGCATTCGTGACCTGCACACCCGGGATTTGGTAATGGCCCGGTTCGGCGGCCGAGTTGGTTTCCAGGGCCTGGTTGAATTTGACGTAAACGGTTCGGTCAAAGGCGGAGGCGCTGACGGGGCCGGTTTGGACGTCGGCAGCTGAAGCGTAGGCAAGCACAGGGTCCAGCGCGGCCAGGATGCTGGTCTCGAAGATTGCAAGAACGAACAAGCCAATTCTAAGCAGTGTCATGCGGGTATGGTCGCGGTTTAGCCGAGGAATTTTGCCACCGCCTCGGTGCGGCAACGAACCTGGAGTTTCTTGTAGATGCGGCGGATGTAAGTGTTCACTGAGCCGATCCCGATGGATAACTGGTCCGCGATTTCCTTGTTGTAGAAACCCTTGGCCAGCAACTCGAGCACCTCGTGCTCGCGCGAGGACAGCTGTGACTCGGCCGTGGAACCGGCAGCCGGACGTTGAAAGCTCTGCACGACCATCCGGGCAATGTGGCTGGACATCGGCGATCCACCGCGCTGCACCTCTTCGAGTGCCTCGAGGATTTCGGCCGAAGGCGTCGGTTTGAGCAGGTAACCAACGGCCCCGGCTTCCAGGGCGCGAAAGATGCGGTCGCTCTCCTCATACACCGTAAGCATGACCACATTCACCGCGGGCGAAAGAATTCTTAATTGCCGGACGCACTCGATGCCGTCCATGCCGGGCAGATTGACGTCCATGAGGACGATATCGGGCTTATCCCGGGGGATATGTTCGAGAGCCTGCCGGGCATCGGGGTATTGGCTGAGGCAGATAAAGCCGGGCACTCGGTTAATCAAGCTGGCCAGGTTATTCCTGAATCGCGGGTCGTCTTCAACCAATGTAATCTTAATCGGCATAGTATCTTGCCTCGGCTTCATCCAAGCCGGTTTTCGGTCTTTTATCCAGTCCACCAAATTGCATACAAATCCCGCAAACAGCGTAATCAGCTCGACTTGATCGCGAGCGCGAACCGGATACGGGTACCGGCGCCGGGCCGGCTCTCGACGACGCATTGGCCGCCGAGGTCAGCCAGGCGTTTCTTCATGTTCTTCAGACCATCGCCGGAAGGAGAATCGGCCATCGGGTTCGGTGTGAACCCGCGCCCGTTGTCGGCCACTTGGATAGTGAGCAAGTTTTCGTCCAGGGCGAAACGGAGCACGACCGTGGACGCGCCGGAGTGCTTAACGGCATTGTGGACAGCCTCTCTTACGGCGAGAAACAGGTTGTGGCGCATCTCGGTGGCCATGACAACATGGGGAAATTGAACCGGGCAATCCAAACGAAAAGATATATTGGCCAATTGCAGGTAATCGCGGGAAAACCGGCTGACATAACTGACCAGGCTCTCGACATGATCGTTTTCGGGACGAACCGCCCAAACCAGTTCATCCATCGTCCGCCCCATCGAGCGTGCAATGTCCGAGATCGAACGCGAATGGGGTACGAACTTTCCCGGCTCGGTTTGGTCCGCTTCGACGAGCTCGCCCAGCAGGGCGATCTGCATCAAGCTGGCGCCGAGGCTGTCGTGAATGTCGCTGGCGATCCGGGTGCGTTCTTTTTCCAAGGCATTTCTCATTTCCATGAGGGCCAATTGGCGCTGCATCCTTTTGAGCAAGAGATAGCGAACCATGGCGGTCAGCCCGGCGATGCCGACCAGCCCAATCGCGGTCTTGAACCACCACGTCTGCCAAAAGAACGGCACGACGAACAATGCCAGGGAGCTGCCGGCCTTATTCCAAACCCCATCGTTGTTGCAGGCAGTCACGCGGAACCGGTAATTGCCCGGCGGCAGCCTGGTATATCGCGCCCACCGCTCGGCGCCAGCCTCGATCCAATCCTTGTCAAAGCCGACAAGCTGGTACTTGAACCGTACCTTTTGGGGTGCGGTGAGACAGAGCGCCGTGTAATCGAACTCGAGACTCCGCGTCCCGGGCGGCACACTAACCACGGTCTCGGACCGTGCCATGCCATCGAGACGATGAGAGAGTGCTTGGAGCTGGTTGGTTCGCAGCCCCGAGAGAGTTATCTGACGAAAGGCGAGCCCCGCTTGGACCGGTTTCGAACGGCCCGGCCGATCTTCGCATGTTTCACCATCTGCCAGCACCCGCTCGATCATCACTGGCGGCGCCAGCCGATTGATCTTCATCCCGGCTGGATCAACCATCACCAGGCCCTCGACGGTCGAGAACCAGAGCTTCCCATCCCGGGTCTCGAGGCAGGCTGGATGAAAACCGGCGGTGCACTCGAGGTTTGGCATCCCCTCTTCCTTGCCGTAGGAGACGCAATGCAGGGCCTGGCGGCCACCTTCGAGCCGGTCCGCCAATTCCTGCTTCGAGACGCGGAAGATGCCGTGGTTCGATCCAAACCACAAGTTGCCCTGATTATCCTCGAGGATTTGGGAGATGAAATCATCCGGCAGACCGTCGCGAGACGACAGATTCCGAAACCGGCCGCCAATCCAGCAGCTCAGGCCACCGCCGCCGGTCCCGATCCACAATTGACCGGTGGCGTCCTCGAACAACGCGCGAACCAGGTTGCTAGGCAGCCCATCGCCGGTATCATACACCGTGAACCGATTCCGCCGCCGGCAATTGAGCCCGCCGCCATTCGAGGCGATCCACAGTGCGCCGTCCCTGGCGCGCACGATGGCGCAAAGGTTCTGGTTGGCGATTCCATCTTTGGCGGTGTAAACCTGAAACTGGCGGCCATCGTAATGGTAAAGCCCCGTCCGCGCCGTCCCGATCCACAGGCCATCGCCGTCATCCGGGCACATGGCCAGAACGGCGTCGCCAAAGAATTGCTGGCCGCCCACGAAATGAAAAGTCTGGCCGGCCTTGATCTGCCAGAGACCGCGTCCCCACGTGCCGGCCCACAAGCAGTTTTTTCCGCCGGGGCAAAGGGACCCGATGAAGGCGCTGTTTACGTATCGGTTCCATCCTTGCGAATTCTCGAACTGCCCGTCTTTGCCATGGTACAGTCCAGCCCCATTCGATCCCACCCAAAGCTCGCCGCGATCATCCTCAGCCAGCGAGGTGATAACTTCGTTGGCCAATCCCTGCTGGTTCGAGTAGACCGTGAGCCGGCGCCGGCGCAAACGATTGAGCCCGCCGGTCTCGGTGCCGATCCACAGGTTTCCTTCGAGGTCTTCATACAGGCAGCGGATATGATCCTGGGAAAGTCCATCCCGAACCGTCAGATTGCTGAACCGTCCGGCCTCGAATCGAAACAAGCCCCGTCCCACGGTGCCTATCCAAACGCCCCCCTGGCTGCCTTCCAACAGCGCCGAGACCGCCGTCGGGGCGGTTCCACCCAATCCGGACAGGTCCTCCAACCGGCCTTGCCGCCAACGCCACAGAAAGGCATCGCCATAACCCCAAATCCAGCCGGCGCGGTCCTCGAAGATACCTTGGCGCGTCAACATTTCCACGCGGCTGTTGGCCCAATCCAACGGGCTGATCCGGTCCTTGTCGATCTTCCAAAATCCTTTTCCGCTCGAGACAAATACTCCACCGCCGCGGGACGGAGCCAAGCCATTTATTTCACCCAAGGCAAGGCTGCTCGAGGGCAAAACGGCCACGAATCTCCCGTTCTCCCACCGGTTGAATCCCGATGCCGTTCCAATCCAAATCCGGCCCGACGCATCTTCGGCAATCGTTCGAACAATGTCACTCGAAAGGCCGTCTGCGGTTCTGAATGTGGTAAAGGTCCCATGCTCATAAAGGCACAAGCCGCCGCCCTCGGTCCCGATCCAGAGCCGGCCCTGGGTGTCCTCATCGAGACAGAGGATGCGATTGTCGCTTGGCCCGGCGGAACCACGCACGCCGAAGACCGTGAACCGCAGACCATCGAACCGAGCCAGGCCGCCCATGGTCCCGATCCAGAGATAGCCATCCCGCGTTTGCAGGATGCTGGTAACGGTGTTCTGCGGCAAACCGTCCTCCGTCTGCCAATGGTCGATCAGGTATCCAGCCGACAAGCCGGCCCTGAACGGGATATCTTCCGGCAGCGACTCGACGGCGGCCACCCCTCCCGCGAACCCGGCCAAGCCGGTCAGCAAACCGATGGCCAGTAACACCTCCGCACCTTCGCGCCGCCAAACCAAGCCCCGGCAACCAAGTCCCTTGTGGTTCACCCCGGGCGCAAACCGCGAATCGGCCACGGTGGGTGCGCCGACGGATCGAGACATGCACCCTCCCGCCGACAGGCCGGCAACGAGATCGACCAGACGCTGTCGGGACGTCCGAAATGAGACAAGGAAGGTATTGAAAAACATCGTCGGCATTATTCATCGAAAAAGCCGCTTGTCCGTCAATAGGATAATACTCCCCGGACCTGCGGCGCTGGTTTGAGACAAAATCCTTACAAAGTGTGGTATACGCCCAGGTGGCAGGATGATGACGAGGTCCAGGCGGCGATATGCAACTTCACACTTTGCAAAGTGTGCGCACCTTGGGCTGAAACATGGTGATCTCTATCCCGCGATTTGAGGCTCACGTGGCAAACCAAGCCTAAATCTCCCTGCCCAGTGCGATTTGGTAATTCCGCACCGCAGCCGTGAAGGCCACCGCCTCGGCAAGGGTCAATTTCGTGCCATAAGAGGCAAAAGCCAAACGCTTGTTCGTCGGATGCGTCACCGAGCCAATCTGGTTCGTGGCCATGATATAAATATTGGCAACGGCCAAGCCGAATTGGTCACTGTTCGGGGTATTGACAGTAGTTAACACTTCACCATCAAGGATTCGCGCCTGGTTCGCGGCGTCTTGAATATCCAGGATCAGGTGACCGGTGCGTCGGGTGGTCCCGTTCACAAATGATCCATCACCGAATAGTGCCATCCACCGGTCCCCATCCCACCAGCCTGGATAAATGTAAAAGCCAACATAATCTGTCCAGGTTATCCCTGTGGCAGCCGCATACCCCTCCTGGCCCTGGTCCAGGTTGATGTAAACCGAGGCGTGAAAGTTGGTGATCGATGCCCCCGGTATTCCGTTTAGGGCGAGCCCGGTGTCGCCATAGCCACTGCGATTTCCCGTCACCCCGTACTCGTCATGGACAAGCGCGCTACCCGCCCAGGTAATGGAATGGTCGGCGCCCATTAGATTCAAGGTGTGCGCCGCCGCTGTCCCGCCTATAAAGGGATAAACCACATGAAACTTGTCCAATCCAATCGCGTTCAGGTC
>JAMCZD010000487.1:293-9641 GCA_023473405.1 Candidatus Omnitrophota bacterium | reverse complement strand
CCCGTCGTTGTCTCGTGATAGCCGCGGATGAAACCGGTGCGTTCATCTATGAAGCCGTCCTCGAGCACATGATCAAGAATGGCGAGCGCGTTGGACTGCCAGTCCGGTTTGCCCTGATACTTGCCGAACGAATAAATTTCCCACGCCCCCCCGACCGCATTGGCGGCCCAACCGGGCCCTTCGAGGTTGCCGAAGTCATGCCAGCCCATCGCTCGTCCCTCCGGGTCCACAAAGCTGGAGATGGCAACCAGGTGGCCGTTCGTGTCCGGTCGAAGTGTTTTCGTCAACGTGAAGCGGATTGAGTCCTGGACGGAATCGGTGATGGTGTAGTTCGGATTTTCCGGCGCGTAGTAAGTCCGCGAGCCAACTTCACCCGAGCCTTGCGTCCTTGGGCTGAAGAAAAGTCCGAGCAGACAGGCGAGTTGAATGAACGGCATCGTCGCGCGCATAAGATGTTGGAAATGCTAAACCAAGAACGGTTCACCTGTAAATAGCAGGCGCGGCTTCGAACGTCAGTTCGATCACTTTTGTTTCCCGTGCAATTCGGACCGGGTGAGCGGGAGAGAAAAAATTCGAACCGCCCGGGTCGGCCAAAGGTCGAACCATCCTCGAACCGGAGCATCTTGGAACAGCACTTGACGCGCCTATCTGACTTCGCAAAATGCATCCCATATGAATCCTGGAACCCGTCGGTTCGTCGCGAGCTTTTTCTGCTCAACCGCTCTTGGGGCGGTGAGGTTGGCCATGGCCGCCGCAACGTTGAGTGTGCTCTATCCCACTGTCTGGGGAATAAGTCAGGCCGAAGTGGTTGCCCCTACTGCAAGTGCCGTTTCGACGGGGGCTTCGGCGGACACTGTATTTGGCCAAAGGAAAATCGTCACCGCTGTCATTCCTCTGGACGGCCAAAATTGGTTGATCGCCGCCGACCCGAAAAACCAGGGGCGCGACTGCCATTGGGACAACGCCCCGGCCACCAACGCCATTCCTGCCAAAATCCCCGGGGTCATTCAGCAGGCCTTCCCGGAATACCACGGCGTGGCCTGGTATTGGCTCGAGTTCGCGGCCCCGCCCAATCCGCACGCCAATGGACATTACCTGCTGCGCTTCCATGCCGTTGATTACCTGGCCGAGGCGTGGGTGAACGGCATCCGCGTGGGCAGTCATGAAGGTTCAGAGGAACCGTTCACGCTCGATGCAACCGGTGCAATCAAGCCCGGCGTTACCAATTTGCTGGCGGTTCGTGTGCTCAACCCGACCCACGAACTGATCGATGGCATCCGGATGGAAGAGGTGGCCGTCGGACGCCGCGATTACCCTTACCCGCGGGACAACGCTTACAATACCGGGGGGATCATCGACTCCGTCGAATTGCTCATGACACCACCCGTGCGCATCGAAGACATCCACGTCATCCCGGACTGGAAAAACGGTGACGTCCGGATCATTGCCACGCTGCGCAATGCCGGGCCGGACCCCGCCCAGGCGCGCTTCCAGGCAACCATCGCACCCGGAACAGGCGGAAATTCCCTGGCCATGGTCGCTTGTTCGCAGCGTGTCGCACCAGGTGATACCGAAGTGAAGACCATGCTTCACGTCCCTAATCACCGCCTGTGGCAACTCGATGATCCCTATCTCTACCGCGTAACCGGTTCACTGCGATCGGACGAAAGCACGTCGGTTGACGAACGGTCCGTGAGGTGTGGTTTCCGCGATTTCCGTTTCACCGACGGTTACTTCCGCCTGAACGGGTGCCGGATTCGCCTGCAAGGGCCGTTGTATATCGTCCTTCATTACCCGGTCACACAGAGCGTTCCCTATGACGAAGACCTGATGCGCCGCGACGTGCTGAACATGAAGGCGCTCGGGTTCAATTGCGTCCGATTCGCCTGCGGCGCCGCCCTCCCGGCGCGGCAGTTGGACGTGCTGGATGAAATGGGCTTGCTCGCCTGCGAAGAGCATTTCGGCGCGCGCGAACTGGCGAGTTCACCGCTAATGGAACAGCGGTGGGACCGCAGCCTCGGAGGAGTCATACGGCGCGACCGCAACCATCCGTGCATCGTGATCTGGTCGCTGCTGAACGAGGTCACCGATGGCCGGTTGTTCCGGCATGCCGCGCGATCGCTCCCGTTGGTGCGCGACCTGGACGAAAGCCGGATGGTCCTGATCAACAGCGGGCGTTTCGATCTCGGGAGCAACGCCAATCCACTCTCCAGCCTGCAAGTCTGGCGCGGTCCAAATGGTCCCGAGCCGCTGGCCTGTTACAATAACCAAAATCGCCCGGCGATCGTTGCCGACACCACCTGGCCTCCAGGTGAACTATCGTTGCACCCAGGTCCCAAAGGCGAGTTCAGCGTCGCCCGATGGACCTGCCCTGACATGGGCGAGTATTCGCTCACCGTCGCCTTTCGAGGTCTCTCAACTCAACCTACTACCACCGATACCCACGTCCTGCTCGACGGCAAGCCTCTCCACGTCGGATTCATCAATGTCCGCGCCCGCGGCAACACCGATGCCTTCGCCGCCAAACTCACCCTGGCCAAAGGCGATACCCTGGATTTCGCCGTTGGTTTTGGCAACGGCAATCACGGCGGAGATAGCACCGCCCTCTCCGCCGCCATCCAGCCGGCTTCAGGCAAACCATTCCGAGCAGCGCCCGAGTTCTCCTCCCAGGCAAATCCCAACGGCGCCTGGAGCTACGGCTACTTCGCCCCCGGTCCCGCCCCGGACTCGAGCACCTTCAAGCTCTATACCGAACAAAACGGAGCCGACAACGGGCCTGTCGGTACGCTGAGCAATCCCGGGTCTCCGAACTGGGAAACCGGCCTGCATGACATTCATGTTTACCCTACGTTCCCCCATACCGCGGCTATCATTAACCAAATGCGCCATCGAGACGAGAAAGGGCCAATCATACTATCCGAGTTCGGCGTCTGCGGCGCACAGGATTATCCGCGCTTCATGCGGCACTTCGAGCAACTGGGCCAAGAGTCGGCTCCTGATGCCCGGATTTACCGGGAGAAACTCGACCGGTTCATGGCCGATTGGCAACGCTGGCGCCTGGACGAGTGCTGGGCGCGGCCGGAAGATTACTTCACCCAAAGCCAGCAAAACCAAGCCAAACTTGCCCTGGGCGATTTCAATGCCTGGATGTCCAACCCCAATATCGTAGGCAGCTTTAGCTCGACCCAGATCATCGACGCCTGGTTCCATGGCTGCGGATTGACCAGCTATTTCCGCGAGCTCAAACCCGGCATGGCCGATGTGTTCACCGACCTGGCCTCGCCGGTTCGCTGGTGCCTCTTCGTTGACCCGGTTAATATCTACCGCGGCACCAAGGTCCGCCTCGAAGTCAGCCTCGTAAATCTCGATGCCCTGCAACCGGGAACTTACCCCGCGCGCTTGCAGGTGGTCGGTCCAAGGACAACTCGGGTATTTGAAAAGGACATCACCATCGAGATTCCTCCGCGCGACCGCAAGCCGGAACCGCCCTTTGCGCAATCCGTGTTCAGCGGTGAAGTAAAAATCGATGGGCCCAGCGGGAAATACCGGTTCTTGGCAACGTTCCAACACGGCGCGGCGGCAGGCGGCGGTGAAACCGAATTCTACGTAAGTGATGCGGCGGAAATGCCGCCCGTGACCAAGGAAATCGTGCTTTGGGGACACGATCCCGCCTTGGCCGACTGGCTCTCCGCTCGAGGGATTCGCGTTCGGAATGGGCTAACCGAGAGCCAGGTAGAACGCGAAGTGATCCTCGCCTCGGGCCAGCCCGTCGAGGCCGGTCGGACGGAGGCGTTCAAAGAATTGGCGCGGCGGATGACTCGTGGCTCAGCGGTGATCTTCTTAACCCCCGAGAGCGCAACGGATACCCGCGACGCCCAAAAGCAATCGCAGCCCTTGCGTTGGCTGCCTGTGGCTGGAACTGCCCACGCTTCCTTCGGCAACACGGTCAATTGGTACTTCCGCGCTGACCCATGGGCCAAGGAACACCCTATCTTTCAGGGTCTCCCCAGCGGTGGTATCATGGACTACACCTTCTACCGCGACCTTCTGACTTCCCAGGTCCTGGTCGGCCTCGAAGGACCGCTCGAGGCGGTGTGCGGCGCCATTCAGACCAGCGGCGGAGGCGATGATTACCGGTCGGACCTGATGCTGGCCGCTTACCGGGTCTGCGCCGGCCGGTGCATATTGAATACCTTGCGGATTCGCGAGAACCTTGGCAAGGTGCCCGCCGCCGAACGGTTGCTGCGGAACATGCTCAATTACGCGGCCCAAGGAACCAGCCAACCTATGGCGGACTTGCCCGCCAACCTCGACGAGAAATGAAACGCCTATTAGCTATTAGCCATCACCCATCAGCCATTAGCTATCAGCCATCAGCCATTAGCCATCAGCCATCACCCATCAGCCATTAGCTATCAGCCATTAGCCATCACCCATCAGCCATTAGCCATCACCCATCAGCCCTTAGCCATCAGCTATTCTCCACCCATGGCCAAATACGACCACTTTGAACAAACCCCCGCCTGGCAGGAGGCCGCCCACCTCTATAACCTGGTCCTCGACATGTTCGACCAACACGGACAGCAATTCTCCTCCGGCTTCCGCAACAAACTCGACCGCGCCGCCCTGTCCGTATCGAACAACATCGCCGAGGGATTTGATCGGCGGACGACTAACGAGTTGGAGCAATTCCTCGGCACGGCACGCGGGTCGGCAAGCGAAGTGCGGTCGATGTGCCTGGTGGTTGAAGCGCGAACCAAGTTGGCGCCGGCGCGCAAGGCCTTGCGCGGTGTCCTGGCCAGCGCGGAGTCGTGTGCCCGGCAGTTGAGTGGCTGGATGGCTTCGGTGGAGGCCGGAGCGGTTCAGGGGAAGCGCACGAGCACCCCGCAAATGCGCCGTGATCACGAAGCGAGGGATGCGGCGGAGGAATTTCGACAACGCTTCCTGCGCGGGTTGAAGCCGGACCATCCGCTCTACAATACGGCGGAGGCGCGGGCGGCGAGGGGAGAGTGATAGCTAATGGCTGATGGCTGATAGCTAATGGCTGATGGCTAATGGCTAATGGCTAATGGCTAATAGCTGATGGGAAGGATCAAATATGAAAGATGCGGAATCGGATTCACTGGGAAACCGAATGGAACCATCTCCGGTTTCGCCCGGCTTTCCCCCAACACGGTCGGGGGTTGCCAACGGGCTGACGGATCAAACCGATCGCGGGGCAGTCATCCGCCAGATGGCGCTGGATATTCTTCGGCGCGAGTCGCCGGTGCCCAGTGTGGCCCCAGCGTCCTCGCCGGTCGATGAAGGCGTCGCTCCCGTCGCCCGGATCGACTCTGGGCACGGAGACCCAGCGAACCCGCGGGCAGGGATTTCCGCGCCGCAGGAGACAATCCCGGCGCGGATGCTAAACGAGTTCGTCTATTGCCCGCGCCTGTTCTATTACGAATTCGTCGAGGGCGTGTTTGTGGAGAACGCGGACACCCTGCGCGGCAGCAGTCTGCATCGGCGGGTGGACAGCGGATCGGGAGAATTGCCCCCGGCGGCGGACCAGAAATCAGCGATTAAAGGCCAGAAGTCGGACAAGGAAGAACCAAAAGAAGAAGCCGGTGAAGCCGTTGATGGCGAAAAACGGAATGCCGAAAAGGAGGACGCAGCCACAATCGAAAGCCGAAAATCAGAAACCGAAAGCGAGGTGATTCACTCTCGCTCAGTCCAGATGGGATCGGATCATCTCGAACCGCCTCCCGCCACGCTGCTGAAACTGAAGCAGTCCGCCGATGCCGCCCTGCGCGCGAGATCGCTCGAGGAATTGCTCGGCATCGAAGGCAGGGCGGCCAGCGCGTATTTCGAACAGTTCAGCGGCATGATCAAGGTGGCGGATGAACTAACAGAAGAAGCAAAAGATGGGGGTGAGACGAAGGCGGGACAAACAACCTTCAATTTCAATTTCACCCATCGGAACCGCCGTCCACCGACCGACCCGGTGAATGCGTTGCTGTCGCTTTCTTACAGTATGCTGGCGAAGGACTGCGTCCTGGCGGTCCTGGCGGTGGGATTCGACCCGTATGTCGGATTCTATCACCAACCGCGCTTCGGTAGGCCCGCGATGGCACTGGATTTGATGGAGGAATTCCGCCCGCTCGTGGCGGAGTCCACCGTCCTAAACTGCATCAATAACCGGGCCATCACGCCAGCGGACTTCGTCCGCGCCGGCCAGGCCGTCAATTTAACCGCGGGAGGTCGGAAACGGTTTTTCCAAATCTATGAACAGCGGATGAGTTCACTGCTAACGCATCCGATATTCGACTACAAAGTCAGTTACCGGCGTGCGCTCGAGCTCCAGGCCCGGCTCCTGGCGAAAACATTGACCGGCGAAATCCCCGAGTATGTGCCCTTGCTGACCCGCTGATCCTGTCAGCTAATTAGGCAAAAAATAGCCAGTCGCCGTGATTTCAATTGATATACACCCGATGGACACGCCACGCTTTCTCACTGTTCGAGGCTAACTGGTGATCCTTGACGGCGATCTGGCCGCTGTCGCATCGCCTCAATACGTTCGCCGGATTGTTTTGTCTTGAAAAAGCGCTCAACTTACCCATTATTTAGCCTGTCCCTTGTGGCAAATAAAGAGCCATAATCAGATGACCTTCAGACAATTCTCTGAGCCGTCAACCGGCCACGCGCCATTCGCCCGCAAGCGTCGGCTTGCTGAGGTGGAACCGGCAATCGCCGCCCCTCGCTCAACCCCCGACCAACCACCCTCAACCACCGCCTGCTGCGCGATCCCTATCAACATCTTTGTTCACCTGAAGCTGCACTTCGACGAAGGCGTGGAGATACGAGGCCCGCTGGTGATTGGCGCAGGCCGGCACTGTGGTCTCGGCTTGTTTGCGGGGGTTGCGCGGTGAACCAATGGCAATGAAGCTTCGACTACCAAACTGTTGCTCCGCCCACTTCGGCCTGGGCATGTTCGTGCCGGTTGTACCTGCGACGAATAACCAATAACAACTCGCCTATCACCTATCCCATGAGAACTCAGCCTCCATCCGGTCCGCGGCGAAAATTTGGCAAAGCGACCAGCCTTCGTTCCGCGCGCCAGTTTCCCTGGACGAAGGAGGAGGATGCGCTGCTCGGCACCAAGCCGGACCGTGTGTTGGCGCGGAAGTTGGGCCGTCCGGTAGGGGCGGTGCGATGTCGTCGCCAGATGAAGCGCATCCGGTTGAAAAAGGTTTGGCGCCCGGAAGACGACCGGATTCTCGGCACGCGCACGGACCGTGAATTGGCCTTGTTGCTGGGACGCAGCGTGACGAACGTGGCCTGGCGCCGCAAGAAACTGGGCATCCCGCCAAAGGCCAAACCGCGCCCGTGGACTGCGTCCGAAGAGGCCTTGCTCGGATCGAGGCCGGACGCGGAGTTGGCCCGCAAATTTGGCCGCACGTTGGTTGCGGTCGAAATCCGGCGCGTTGCGCTGGACCGGCCAAAGCCGGATGCGGCATTCAAAATCGTCAAAGTGACCGCATCAGGAGGCCGCGGCGGCCCGCCCGCGAAGTCGGTGAATGCCAAACCTGGCGCGCGCTATTGCACCTGGACGGCGAAGGAAGACGCCTTGCTGGGCGAATTCACCGACGACGAAGTGGCCCGCAAACTAGGCTATTCGGTGGCGCGTGTGCGCAGGCGGCGGCACTTGCTCGGTTTGCCCAGCAACAACCCAAATCACCGCCATTGGACGAAGGAGGAAATCGCGCTGCTTGGCACCCGTCCGGACCGGGAGGTCGCGCCATTGGTCAATCGGACTCTCAGCAACGTGCGTTACAAACGCCTCGAACTGGGCATTCCTTTCCGCAATTCCAATTACGAAATCTGGAAACCCGGCGAACTGGCGCTGCTGGGCGTTTTGCCCGATGCCGAGGTCGCGCACCGGACAGGTCATTCTTTGACCAGTGTCCGCCACGCGAGAACCAAGCGGCGTATCCTCAGCGTGCGGCAGGCGGCGCCGGATTGGCAACCGGAGGAAGAGGCCCTGTTGGGGACGAGGCCGGATGCAGAGATTGCAGCGCGATTGAACCGAACGGTGGCGGCAGTGCAGTTGCGCCGATTCAAGAAAGCCATCCCGTCATGGACTGGCTCCCCTTCCGCTTGAGGTGATTTCGATACGAACACCAGGAAATACCTGATTGCTAAACGCCATGCGCACCACCTACCTCGTTTGTTACGACATCACCGACGACAAACGGCTCCGTCGCGTGTTCAAGACCTGCAAGAACCAC
The DNA here is from genome assembly GCA_023473405.1 of Candidatus Omnitrophota bacterium. GTDB lineage: Bacteria > Verrucomicrobiota > Verrucomicrobiia > Limisphaerales > UBA1319 > JAMCZD01. Next base: position 1,374 of record JAMCZD010000487.1, on the reverse strand, counting down.
GGCGACCACCTGCAATACTCGGTGTTCGAGTGCAACCTAAACCCGGCGGAAAAAGTGGAACTCGAACGGGCCTTGACCGAGACGATCAAACACGACGAAGACCAGGTCATCTTCGTGTCGCTCGGTCCGGCCGAGGGCCGCGGCGAACGCGTGATCACCGCTCTCGGATTGCCCTACTCAAAACTGGATGCGCCGTGTTATGTGTTTTAAATCGTTCTTTGACATTCGAATCCGCGAGCGGCAGGGTGACGGGGAAATCCCGGTAACCGCTCGCATGCCCGAATATCCTCCATATGAAGCGGTTATAACCCAACCTCCGTCCGACAGCATAAAAGTGTACCCGGTCTGCGCCAGGCGCTCGCAATCCGCTCTCGCCCAGCCTCGCCCACAAGGCTAGGCTTACGCCGCCATCTCCGCGCTCCCGTGAGCGCGGCCCCATTGAAGCGGGTAATGGCCAACGAAAAATCCTAAGGCATGGCCTGATTAACCAATGGATATCATGAATTACACCGCGGCGGGTCCCCGATTCAGCCTCATGCATCGCTAAGGAAAGCAGGAAGGAAGGAAAGGGAAGGCGTCTTTCCTGTCTTCTTGATTTCCTTAGGTTAAAGAGGCCTCATTTGCCGGGACCGTACCGTGGAACCGTGGACTATTAACTCAACCCGTTTACCTAGCCGCGGATTTTACCGACTGCACCGGAAGGAATGCCTTTGCCATATCCGCGCCATCCGGGAAATCCGTGGTCATATTGTTGGCTTTGGCGGTTGGAAACGAATTAAAAACAGCCGGCCATCCGCCAATTCGTCTACGGTCCAGGTGAGTGCTTTACCCGGAGAATTAGAGGCGATGGATTTCAAACCAGCGAGAGTGCATTCGAGAACATCGGCAGGGCTGTTAAAGGGTCCGGCGCGCAGGTTGCCTGGCCCGAGCACGCCGATCACGCGATACTCGCCCACTCGAATGGGAGCGGGAGGTTTGGTGACGGCCAGCACGGTGCCATACTGGAAACCCGGGCCCAGCCACCGCACGTCTTCCGGCCAGGTTCCTTCAAGATATAGCTCATTCAGGCTGACCTCGTCGC
>JAMCZD010000487.1:0-283 GCA_023473405.1 Candidatus Omnitrophota bacterium | reverse complement strand
TCGCCGCGAGGGCGGGTTCGAAAGGGGCTCGCGGATTCGTTGTCCGTAGTTCGAATAAATTGCCCGCTCAAGTGCCTATGCTAGATTGGTTCATGAATGGTCGGTTCATACTCTGGGTGACCACTTTTATAAAAAATATTTGGCCATTTCCAGTTCCCAAACATTTTCCTTGCCAGTTCAACATGAAGCTCCGTGTTCACCTTGTCTCCCACTTCGTCGCGAACACCGCTCGGGAAACAGGCGACAAAGTGAAGGACAAAATTCCAGATGCGCCACTTCACTC
>JAMCZD010000270.1 GCA_023473405.1 Candidatus Omnitrophota bacterium | reverse complement strand
CTAGGTTCACCACGGTTGGTGTGTCGATTTTTCATTTTTAGAATGGGACGCAGCGGGAATGTGTCCCTGCCATATTGGCCTCAAGAAAAGCGTTGCGCCAGACCATCGAGGAGTTTTTGGTGGATACCGCCGAAACCGCCGTTGCTGAATACGCAGAGGACATCGCCGTGTTTGGCTGTTTTGAGGGCGTGCTGGACGATGGCATCCACCGTTGGCAGATACGCGGTTGGTTTGCCGGCCGCCTGCAGATCGCGCATCAACCTGGCTGGATCAAGGCGTTCGTCCGGGGCTAATTGGTCCCAACGCGCCACCTCTGCAATGACGATTACATCCGCCTGGCTCAAGGCATCGGCGAGTTCGAATTGGAACACGCCGCGGCGGGTGGTGTTGGAACGTGGCTCGAAAATGGCCCAAAGCCGCTGGCCGGGAAACCGCAATCGCAAGGCCTTGAGCGTCTCCCGCAGCGCGCTGGGGTGATGTCCGAAGTCGTCCACCACGGTTACGCCTCCGCATGTCCCGCGAATTTCCATTCGGCGTTTGATTCCCGTAAAAGTCTCGAAAGCGGACTGGATTTGTGACTCGGTCAGACCGCAGTGGCGCGCGCATGCGGCGACTGCCAGGGCGTTGCGGACGTTGTGTTCGCCCACTAATTGAACTCGGAAGGGGAAAAGCCGAATGCTGAGCGCGGTATCCACCAGGCGAAAAGCCGAATGGCCGGCATCGAGTTTCAATTCGACGGCGCGCAGATCATTGGCCTTGCCGAGGCCAAAGCGCTTGACCGGGCAATGAGTGATATCCAACAGCGGGGCCAGGTTGGGATCGTCGCCGTTGGCCAGGAGCAATCCATTGCGCGGGATAAGGTTGATGAAGTGTCTGAACGTGGTCTGGATGGCGGCCAGGTTTGGGAAAATATCGGCGTGATCGAACTCGAGGTTGTTGATCAAGGCAACCTCAGGCAGGTAATGAATGAACTTGCTTCGTTTATCGAAGAAGGCAGTGTCGTATTCGTCGCCTTCGATGATGAACCATTCGCTGTCGGTGAACCTGGCTCCTTGGCCGAGATTGTTGGGCATCCCGCCAATCAGGAAGCTCGGGTTCAGCCCGTTGTGCTCGAACACCCAGGCCAACAGCGAAGTCGTGGTGGTCTTGCCGTGGGTGCCGGCTACCACGATGGTGCGCCTTCCGCGAATGAAGAATTCACGCAACAGCTCCGGTAATGAACAATACCGCCATTTCCGTTCCAGCACGGCTTCGGCCTCCGGATTGCCGCGCGATATGGCGTTGCCAATGACTACCAGGTCCGGTTGATCGGCCAAATTGGCCTCGGCATAGCCCGTCTTGACATCGATTCCGCGCGAGGCCAGAAAGGTGGACATCGGCGGATAAACGTTCTGATCCGATCCCGTTACGCGAAATCCCTTCTCTTGCATGGCCACCGCCGCGGACGCCATCGCGGTGCCGGCTATGCCGACGAAGTGGAGGGAATGAAGGGCGGGGAGCATGGGAATTAGGATTTGGGAATTGGGATTTAGGAATTGGGATTTGGGATTTGGTTATTCGGCGCGGGCCATTTCTGGGCTTGGAATTCTATTCCCCTTTTAATTTCCGCTGGAGGATGTCGCCGACGAGGTTTGGATTGGCTTTGCCTTTGCTGAGCTTAAGGACCTGGCCCTTGAGGAAGTTCAGGGCCGCGGCCTTGCCGGCCTGGTAATCAGCCACGGTCTTGGGATGGGCGGCGATGATGTCCTCACAGTATTTCTCGATGGTGCCCGTATCACTGACCTGGCCCAGGCCTTTTCGCTCGACGATTTGGCTGGGAGCCGCGCCGGTGGCAAACATTTCCGCGAAGACATCCTGGGCGATTTTGCTGCTGATCTTGCCGCTGTCCACCAGGTCGATTAGGTCGAGGATGAAATGCGGCGGGAATTTCAGGCCGGCCAGGGTGGAGTGCATTTCGGCCAGTTGGGCGCGCAGGTTGTTGATGAGCCAATTGGCGACGGCTTTTGGGCTTTTGGCACTGGCGGCGATACTTTCGAAATAATCGCCCAGGGGGACATCGTTCACGAAGGTATCGGCGTCGGAAGCCGGCAACTGGTATTGGTTTATGAATCGTCGTTTTCTGGCCAGCGGCAGCTCGACTATGCGCGATCGCACCTCGGCCAGCCAGGCCTCCGATGGCGAAAACGGCATCAGGTCCGGCTCGGTGAAGTACCGATAATCATGGGCGTATTCCTTGGTGCGCATGCTTTCGGTAATGCCGGCGGCATCATCCCAGCGCCGGGTTTCCTGGGTGAGACCTCCGCCGCTCTTGAGCACGTCGATCTGGCGTTGGATTTCGTATTCGAGGGCGTGGCGCACACCGCTGAAGCTGTTCATGTTCTTGATCTCGATCTTGGCGCCGAGTTCTTTTTGCCCCACCGGTCGCACGCTCACATTGACGTCGCAGCGGACCATTCCCTTTTCCATGTCGCAATCGCTGACTGCACCATGGATGAGGATATCCTTGAGCGCGTTGAGATAGTCGTAAGCCATCTGGGGCGAGGTGAGGTCGGGTTCGGAAACGATTTCCATCAGCGGCACTCCCGCCCGGTTGAAATCGATGCCGCTGTTGTGCTCGAAGTGGAAGTTCTTGCCGACGTCTTCCTCGAGGTGCGCGCGAGTGATACGGACGCGGGCAATGCTGCCATTGGTCTCGAACTCGACCAGGCCATCGAGCGTTGACGGGCGGTCATATTGAGTGATCTGGTAGTTCTTGGGCATGTCCGGGTAGAAATAATTCTTGCGATCGAACTTGGCGTAAGGCGCCACGGTGCAATTCAGGAGGTAACCCGCGAGGACGGTCAATCGCAGCGCCTCCTCATTGGCGACTGGCAGGACACCTGGCAGGCCGAGGCAAACCGGGCAGACGTTGGTGTTTGGGGGGGCGCCGAATTCGTTGGCACATCCGCACCACATTTTGGATTTGGTTTTGAGCTGGACATGCGTTTCCAGCCCGATAACAGCTTCGTAGTCCATGATCAGATATTAATTGCAGGTCAAGCTAAATTATATTTATCGTTGCTGTGGTTTGCCTATACTCCCCAAACGGCCGGCAGTTTTGTTTCCGTGCCGTTTCCATCACTGCGCGCCCACCTCCAAACAGACCATTTTGTTCAAGTCTCGCGCGATCAATCGGCCTCCGGCCAGGGCCATGGGTCCCCAGGCATCCGGGCCATCGAGGACCTTTGCCTGCGCCAATGGCTTGTATCCGGAGGGATCGGCCTCGGCGAGAACCAGGGTGCCGGTTTCGTTCAAGGCATAAATCAATCCTTGGGCAATCAGGAACGGGCCGCCGCCAAACTTATTCTTTCCACCGCTTTCCCAAATGGATTTGCCGTTCAGGTCAAGACAAACCAGTTGGCCGTCGGGCCGGACGCCGAAGAGGTGATCGCGGTATAGAATTGGGGTTTGCTGGGTGGCTCCGAAGACGGTGGGTTTAAGCTTGAAGAGAATCTGGGGGACAGGTTTTGATCCGTTTTCTTTCAACTGCAACATCATGCTGCCGGCGTCATAGCCGCCGCAGAAAAATATCCGGCCATCGCCTGCCGGCACCGGGGAAGGCACATTGGCAATGCTGATCTTCCAATCCGGTGTTTGCCACAAGATGGCACCGTCCGTGGCGGATATGCCCGTGACACCGCCGCTGGCGCAGTAGACATACATTCGGCGGCCCCTGAATTCGAGGGGCATGAGGGAGGAATGGGTCATCTGCCAGTTGTTTGGGTTTGGCGATTTCCAGATAATTTTGCCAGTGAGGCCATCCACGGCAATAACGAGTGCATCACCGCCGGGGGCGAGGATGACCCGGTCGCCATCAATCAACGGACATTGCCCGGCGTACCAAGGCGGGACCTCGGTGTTGAAATCCTTGACAAGGTCCATTTTCCAATGAAGGGCGCCGCTGACGGGGTCGAGGCAGGTTACCTGGCACTTGGGACCGATTGCGACCACCAATTTGTCGTTAACCGACGGCACGGTGCGGGACATGCCGTGGTTGCGTTTGATCTTGACCGGGTAGGTGTAGCGCCAAATCTCACGCCCGTCATCCAGGGAAAGGCAGCGCAAGGCGTCGGCTTGTCCCGCGCGGTCATAGTCCATGACGTAAACGCGCCCGTTCCACACCGCGGCGCCGGCAAAACCTTCTCCCACGTCAATATTCCAAAGAACCTTGGGACCGCCATCGCCCCAGCTTTTGGCCAGGGGAACCGATTCCGGGCTGATGTTGTCGAGATTCGAACCGCGGAAGCGGGGCCAGGAGCCCGGCAGGTTGGACGGCACGCCATTGGACTTCACCAGTTTTGCCTCCCACTGGGCGGCAGTGCCGGAGATGAAGTTAGTTTCATCGACGCGGTCCGCGCCTGGGATTCTTTCTTTCAGTGAACCGGTTTGGTTTGAGCCGAACCACCACCAACCGATGATGACTACTCCCGCCAGCGCCAAGCCGGCAGGCAACAATTTGCCAATGATTTTTTCTCTTGTCATTTTACCAATGAGGTCCCAGCCCGCTTAAAGGATTCCGCAGTTGCTCGAACAAGGCCTCGGCGCGATTGAAGAATTGGTCGGCGAGGGTGTTGTCACCGCGGGCGGAGGCGATTTTGCCAAGCTGATTCAGGCTGCGGGATTGACCGTGCAAATCCTGCAACTGTTCGCGGATTTCCAGGCTGTGGCGGTAGAACGATTCGGCTTGCTCGAGGCGGCCCTGCAGAAAGGCCACGTTGCCCAATTGATGGAGCGTCTGAGCCAGGCCGGGTTCATCGTTCAGGCGTTCGCGAATTTGCCGGCTCTGTTCGAAGCATCGCTCGGCCTCGGGGAAACTCTGCTGGTCGCGCGCCATGCGCCCGAGTTGGTGCCAGGTGGCGGCCTGCCCCGGTTCGTCGCCGATCTTGCGGCGGATTTCAAGGCTTTGACGGAACCGTTCGTGGGCGAGGTCGAATTGTTTTCGTTCGTGGGCGATTCGGCCCAACTGATGCAAGGCGAGGGCTTGGCGAAACTCGTCACCGAGCCGGGAGCGGATGGCGAGGCTTTGTTGGTATGCCTGTTCGGCTTCATCGAAATCGCCGCGTTGTTGTCCAGCGGCGCCGAGCCGGCAGCACAGGGTGGCTTGAAGATCGGCATTACCGAGGCGTTTCCAAATCTCGCGGCTCTGGCGGAACCATTGTTCGGCTTCGCGGAATTGCCGTTGTTGGCAGGCCAAGTCACCCAGGCGCAACAAGGTATTGGCCTGGCCGGTTTCATCGCCGAATTGCTGCTTTATGGCCAGGCTCTTCACGAGAAACCGCTCGGCTTCATCTAAAAGCCGGCGTTCTTCGGCAATGGTCGCCAGGTCATCGAGGACGTCTTCGTGTTTATGGCCTTCGCTGGTCCGGGGGAAACGTTCCTTCAGACTCAGGTGAAGCGCGCGCAAACCGTCGGTGTCTTGACGATACTGGCAGATTTCGGCCCGGTGACCCAAAAGACGCATCCAGAGGATATCCGAGCCGGGCGGATTCGTCTCCCGCGCGGCCTTGACCTCGGTTTCGAGTTCGGCCACCAAAACCTCCCATTCAATCCAGCGGCCCTGGGAAATCCACAACGCGCGGAGGCCGCATAGTATTTCCTTCAAATTATCCCAGTCTTTGTTTTGCCGGGCGATCCGGGAGGCGCGCGTAAGGTTATGTTGTTCGGCGTGAAGAAGGGAGAGGGCAAACTCGGCATTTGCCTGGAAGATTTGGAACAACTGGTTCCCGGCTCGCCCGCACAAGGCGCAAAAGGTTCGTTCCAACCAGGGCCCATGGTCCGGGAATACCTTCGGCAACAGATCGCGCCAGGCGAGCTGAATCATCGGATGAATGTGGTAAGAACCCTCCGCAACCTTCCGAATCAGGCCCAGCTCAGATACCGCGTCCAGCAGCCTTATCCACTCCTCGCGCCCCAAATCACGGATCAAGTCCGGCGCGTCATCGAGGGATGACATTGCTGCCAGCAAACGCGCCGAGATATATCCGTCGAACAATCCCAGGACGCTCAAACGCCGCCGCAGCCCGGGATCGAGCGTGTTCAGACGGTACTCGAACGCGGCCCCGAGCAGGTCCGGGCGCCCGGCGCCGTTTGCCTGGGCCGCCAGGGCCGCCAGTATTTGGTCCGCAGTTTTTCGGCGCAAATCGGGCGCGACGAGTTCGATGGCCAATGGATTTCCGCGCAAATGGATCAGCAGGTTGTTGTAAGGTGCCAGATTCCGCAATTGGCGTGTGGACAGACCGGCCTGGGCCAGAACGCCCAAGGCCAATTCCTGCGCCTCGACCAGGGAGAGTCCACCGACCTCGAGCGTGGTGCAAATCGAACCGAGCCAGGCCTCTTCGCGGCAACTGGCGATCAGGACCTTTGTCCGCCCCCCCACCAACTCGGACAGGAAATCACGCAGCCGGCCTTGTTCCGCCACCGTCCATTCCGAGGCCGCCTCGGTGGGATAACCGGCCACGAATTCGAAGTGGTTCAGGACAATCAGGCACGGAACCTGCCTGAGGATGGACAATGTCAATGCGCGGCGCCGCGCGGCATCGAGCCGGGGCAGGTCCTGGCGCCACTGAGTCCTGATTTCCTCGTGAAACAATTGCGTCACGCGGTCACAAATTTCGGACAGGGGAACGTAATGCTCACAATGGAAACAAAAAACGGGCCCGTATTGGGCGGCGGTTTCTCCCCACCATCGCACGAAACCCATGGCCGCCTCAGTCTTGCCAATGCCGCGCTCGCCCTTGAGCAGGATGATGCCGTTTGTCTGCCAGGCTTTTCCCAGCTCGTGGAGCGTTCGATCGCGGCCAATAAACCCGTATTGAGGAAGCGGCGGACAATCAATCTCCGAATGCGCCGGGACTTGCTTGTCTCGGAGTTGGTCGGGACGCAAGCGGAGAGGGCGTGCCGGCTTGAAGGACAGGCGAACGGGTGACCGCTCGAAGAGGACTGGCACCGGCCAGTCGCGCAACGGCAAATCGCCTGCCGGGGAAAACCGTTCCGGATTTGTCCGCAAATCCGCTCGAACGTTTCGCAAGATACTTCCCAGCTCATCTCCGTTGATCATTCCTTCGCAAACACGGGCCCAGATGCGCGCCCTTATCTGCCGGCTGATGACGTAGGGCAGGACCAGCGCCGCGGTCACGCCTTCCTGGATGAACTGATAACCGATCCACGGGTAAACCGTTTCCGCATGCTCCATACCGGATTGGGCGGCGCTCGCGAACACCATAGGCACGTGGAATTCAGCCAGCAGACCGCCCAACTCCTGGCACTGAGCCCACTCGGTCTTCCCTTCGAGGTCCTCGAGAAGCAACCCTGGTGGCTTTCCATCCGCCGGCAGGGTGATTGGGCATTCCAGGTGGACGGCGTGGTAGAAACCACGCTTCTCAGCGAGTATCCGGGCCAGTTGTTTCACACTGGCCGGGCGCAGGATTTCCAGGCGGACACGATCCTGGTGACCGCGAAACAGTTCGAGCAGGAGCCGCGCAATCGACTCGAAGCGGCGATTCTCTTCGGTCCCCGGCGGGCGCGTGATCAGGAGGAGATTCAAAGTTGAATCGTCCAGTTCAACGGTCGTGGGCGAAGCTAAACCGGTGGGCCGGCCGCGCACAAAGGCATACGCCGTCCGGGATAAATCGCCGTAATCGCCTCGCGCCGGATCGCGCAGCAATTCCCAAGGCAGCACGGCAACTGCGGGATGATCAGCGGAGATGAAAACACGGGTTTGGATCAGATCATCGGCCGCCTGGAGGTAGAGTTCAGCCGTTCGGGGATCGCCAAAAACGGCCCTGAACAGCGCCGTCCCGGTTTGTTCCATGACTGACTCGGCCTGCTGGGCGCGATGGCGGTCTTCATTCCACGGTGCTACCAGGTATTGCTCGAAATACCATTTGAACAGGTCCGAGTGCCGCTGGCCCAGGTCAAACTGGAAATCGATTTCGGCCTGGCGCGGCACTTCGTCCTCTCTGGAGCGATAACTCACCCGCACCCGGGCTGGGTGCGGGTCGGCGGCGGGAATATGCTGGATAGAGATTTCTTTCATGCAGGTGACCCTCGATGTTGCGCTTGGCGCTCGGTGCCCATAGCTGGATTCAAGAAATGCTCGACGTATTCAAAACCTCCATTGGACGCGCCGGTTTGCCTTTGCACAGGTGCCGCCAGGTGAGCGCGCCGGCAAGAAAAGAAATGCCGCCGCAGACCAGGAAGGCGTGGAGGATGGTAAGTGAAAAGGGTAGCCGAAAAGATTGGCCCCATAATACGGGACAGGCTGCCCGCACTCTGTGCCACACCCAGATTCGAGCCCTGTTCGTGCGAAGGCGTGAGGATCGAGATCATCCCGAAAATCGGGGGACGATTGGTGCTCGAGCCAACGGCCAGAAGGGCCAAACCGATGAGCAAACTGGTCAGGGTATTGACGAACGGCAGGATAATCAGGCTGATACCCAGCATGATGAAACTGAATAGAATCAAACGCGCCTCCCCCATCTTGTTAACCAATCGCTTGATGAGCCCACCCTGGATAAACGCCGAGATCACCCCGCCGTAGGCAAATAAATATCCCACATGCGATTCGTCGTATTTAAAAGTCCGATTGGCCAGCAGTGCCAGGGTGGTCTCGAAACATGTAAAACAGAAGGTCGCCATAAAAAACAGCATGATCAGCAAGCCCACTTGCGGCTGGCTCAAGGTGTGCATCCACTGCACGAGTCGTGGTCGTGGTTCCATGAGCGCCGAGGTTGGCTGCCAACTTTCCGGTAGGATGACACAAGCCAGCAGTAGGTTTAGGGTACATAAACCCATCGCCACCCAACCCGGCGCCGCCAGGCCGAACCGGGCACTGAGCGCGCCCAGGGGCGGGCCGAAGATGAAGCCCAGGCCAAAGGCCACGCCAATCAAACCCATCCTGGCAGACCGTTTGTCCGGCGGAGTGATATCCGCGATATAAGCCTGGGCCACCGTGATATTGCCGCCGCAAATCCCGGCAAAGGTCCTCGAGGCCAGCAACAAATACATGCCGGTATTCCCGGTCAACGTCGATGCCAGGGTGAATATGACATAGGATATGGCCTCGCCCGCCAGGCTCAGCAACAGCACCGGCCGCCGGCCTAACCGGTCGGAAAGCCGCCCCCAAATCGGTGAGAAGATGAACTGCATTACCGAGAATGAGGAGATGATAAGTCCGATCATGATCATCTTCTCACCGATTTGGGGGCTGTAAATCGGCAGGAGCGGCATGACGATGCCAAAACCAATCAGATCAACGAATACGGTCAGAAATATGACAAGGAGTGACGGTCGTCGCATGAGCCTCAAGATAAATTGATTAAGCTATTTGGCACTGGTTTGTTGAATGACGCTCTGGCCAATGGCGCGCTCCAATCTGGCTTGGGCCACGACGTAATCGTGCAGCGCCTGGATTTGGGTTGTGCGGGCCTCGGTGAGGGAAGTCTGGGCGTTAAGCACATCGAGTTGCGTTCCTGTGCCCGCATCATAACGGGCGGTAGCCAGGCGAAGTGCTTCTTCGGCTTCTTCCTGCACCATTTTCTGGGCATCAAGGACTTCCTTAGCCTCGATGAAATTCGAATAAGCCGTGCGGACCTCGAGTTCGATGCGCCGGCTGGTGTCATCGAGATCGACCTGGGGCTTTTTATGCAGCGCCCGTG
>JAMCZD010000243.1 GCA_023473405.1 Candidatus Omnitrophota bacterium | reverse complement strand
CCTCGGTTTCAATCTGGAAACCGCGCCCGGTTCCGAGCAATTCGGGAACGCGATAGTATTGCCAGGGGACCAGGTCGTTGAACGGGCCGTCGTGAATATGGCGTTCGGTCCCGTAGCCGGAGTTGTTCAAGACGATTACAATCGGGTTCAAGTGGTAACGCACGGCAGTTCCCAGTTCCATGCCGGTCATCTGGAAGGCACCGTCGCCAACCAGGACCAGCGGGCGCAGGTCGGGGTCGGCCAGTTGAGCGCCAATGGCCGCTGGGACGGCGAAACCCATCGACGCGTAATAGGCCGCTCCCAGGAATTCTGTCCGCTGATGAATATACAAGTCCGTGGCTCCGAACAAGGCATCCCCGGTATCGGCAACGACAATGGTGTCGTCGGTCAGGAACGAGTTCAATCGCTCGAACATGCGCCGGACGGTAATCTTGTTATTCGGGCGGCGGGCGGCGACGAAAACGGGCGGGGTGGGGCGGGGGAATTTGGTCGGTGCGCGGCGTTTCAATTTTGAATGGAGCAGGCCGGACACGAAATCTCTGAAGCGGACATTTTCGTAGGTGTGGTAACGGATGGAAAGTTTCTCGCTGGTGGCGGAGATCGAGCGTGCCGGGTCCAATCGAGCCGAGTAAATGCCGAGATTAATGTCGGTCATGAACGCGCCCAGCATGATGACACAATCGCTGTTCTCGACGTATTGGCGGACTTCTTCCCTGCCCAGGGCGCCTTCGTAGACACCGAGGTAAAGTGGGTGCTGTTCGCCAATGACCGATTTGCCCAGGATAGTGGCGGCTACCGGAACGTTGGTTTTTTTAAGCAGCTTGAGCAGTTCGGCCTGCAGTCCGAAACGGTGCAGCTCCACGTCGGCGAGTATGACGGGTTGTTGGGCGTCGTTGATTACGGCCACGGCTTCCGCCAGGGCGGCGTGCAAGGCTCGCGGATCGCTCTCCTCGTGAAATTCATTCGGCCGATGATGCGCGAGGCCCGGCACGGAAACCATGTCGCGCGGCAGTTCGATATAGACCGGGCGCTGGTAGTGCCGGGCCACTTCGAGTACGCGGTCGATTTCCTGGAAGGCAGTTTGGGAATCGCCCAAAACCGTCGAGGCCGCCGTGAGCTGCTCGAAGACCTTCTTTTGAGTATCGAATTCTTTAACCTTGTGATGGAGGAGCGGGTTCTTCTCGCGTTCCCTCATTCCCGGCGCGCCGCTGATTACCACTACCGGTGATTTTTCCGCGTAGGCCTCGGCAGTCGGATTCGCCACTTTCAGGCCGCCCACGCAATAAGTGACGCATAAAGCGCCGAGCCCATTGACCCGGGCGTAGCCATCGGCCGCAAAACCCGCTCCTTGTTCGTCGCAGGTATTGATGATACTGAGCTTGCTCTTGGTCAGCAGATCGTAGAAACCGAGGACATAATCACCCGGGATGCCAAAGACATGGCGCACCCCGAATTTGTAGAGCCGCTGGATCAGATATTGACCGATGGAAATCGAGTTGTTCATAACCTGCATCGATAACATAGCATGTATTGAGTAACTTTAAAGGTTCGCTTTCGCCGATGCCCACAGATACTTTTTGAACGAGATGTATCAAGTCCATGCCATAGAATCGCTCGAGATGCCGGAACTGGCTCCTTACCGCACCATGAAGCGGCCGATTGAACACGAGCGCCAACAAATCTTTATCGCCGAGGGTGAAAAAGTGGTCCGCCGGTTGTTGGAAAGTCAATTAACCATCATTTCAATGCTGCTTCCGGCAAAATGGCTGGCCAGCTTTGCCCCGGTCTTGTCGGCGCGTCCGGAGCAAATCCAGGTTTACGTTGCCGAAAAACATGTGCTCGAACAGCTCACCGGCTACTCGATGTATCAAGGAGTATTGGCCATGGCGCGAACGCCACCCCCGGTTTCCCTGCCGGTCCTCTTACGCACCTGTCCCAGGCCTCTTTTCTTTGCTGCTGTGGACGGGGTCTGCAACGCGGAGAACCTTGGCGGCATCGTGCGCAACTGCGGTGCGTTTGGCGTGCAGGCCCTGATCGTGGGAGAAACATCGAGCAGTCCTTACCTGCGCCGTGCCGTGCGCAGTTCGATGGGGGTGATCTTCGTGCTGCCGGCGGTCGAGGTGCCGTCCCTGGCCGACAGCTTGCGCGGTCTGCGCGAACACCAGGTCCGTTGCGTCGCCGCTCATCCCCATGCCGATCACCAGGACTTGCCCAGTGCTAACCTGGCCGGAGATTGCTGCCTGGTCTTCGGAAGCGAAGGACAGGGAATATCGGCGGGCGTGTTGGCGGCTTGCGATGAGGCCATCGCCGTTCCAATGCAGTCCGGCATTGATTCATTGAATGTGGGCTGCGCCAGCGCCGTGTTCCTTTACGAAGTCTGGCGGCAGCGGAGACCGGGTTTATGAATTAGGCTGTTCTTTATGGGTTGGCGCGGTAGGTGTCTTTCCATCGCTGGCGCAAGACAGCGTGGAGACGCGTGCGAAATTCGATCGGCAACTCGTAAGGTTGGCCTTTGCTATAGAGGGTGATGGTTTTGCGGATGTTATCCACGACCACCTGACATGGATTGCATCCCGCCATGTGTTTTTCGAATTCAGCGCAGATAGCCGGGTCAATCGTGCCATCCACGTATTCGTTGAGCATCGCTAGCAGTTCTTCACATTTCATACCGTCACCGCTGCAATGAATTGAGCCCTCCGGCTCGTGAAAGGTTACAAAAAACCCGCGCTTGACGCTGGTGCCGGCGAATTGAGCCTTCCTTTCTGGACGAGCCCGTCTGGATCTTTGGATTAATGATCGTCATGGTTCACTTTCTCGCCCGGATGATGCGGCGTCAGGCGCTTGGCTTCGTCGCCCAATACACGGGTCAACAGCTCGCGCAGTTGGAGGCGGGCGCGGAGCAGGCGGACCTTGACGTTTGCCTCGCTGAGGCCAAGGGCGGCCGCGGTTTCCCTGATGGAGAATCCTTCCACGTCGCGCAGAAGGAAAACGAGCCGGTGTTTTTCGTCGAGGTGATCGAGCGCGTCTTCCACCAGGCGTCGGGTCTCCAACTGTTGCGACAGGTATTCGGGTGATTGCCGCCAATCGGCAATGTACTCAGGGTGCGGGATGGGATTCTCGGCATCCGGATCAGTGGCGGCATCGAGGGACACCAGGTTGAGCCCCTTGCGTTTGCGCAACACCTTCAAAGCCGCGTGGGTGGCGATCCGCAACAACCAGGTGCTGAAACTGGCCTCGGCACGGAACCGCGGCAGGTTTTCCAACGCGCTTAGGAAGGTCTCCTGGGTGATGTCCTCGGCGTCTTGCTCTTGGCGCACGATGCGGAGGGCGAGCGAATAAACCCGCCGCTCGTAGTGAGCGACAAGCTCCTCGAAAGCGTCAAGTTCGCCCGCAACCGCCCGCTTCACCAAATCAGAATCAGGATCAATGGATTCGCTTCGTTTCATTGTCGAAACCTTGCCAGAACACATTCGGGGATTCGTTCGAACCTGTCCAACATAAACCTGGGCGGTTGACAGAGTGCGGCGCAACGCGAAGCGGCTTGGAAACCCGCGACACAGCAGACGTGGCGCCGGTTTCCTTACCGGCTGTGTCGCCGATTTCCCAATCGGCAGACCGTCCGCCGGCCCAACGCGAAGCGGGTTGGAAACCCGCGACACAGCAGACAAGGATGTCTGCGCTACGAAAGCAGACTCGGAGGTCTGCGCTAAGAAAGCGACTGGCTACTCTTTCTCCGGCACCTCGATCACGTCGCCATCGCGCAGCCAGAGATCACTATTGGGCTCGATCGTTTCCAGGTTGAACGTCATCTCGGTCTTCCGCTTTGTCTCGGGGTCTGTGCGCGTGACCTTGATACGGGTTGTATCGGAGGAGGCGAGGAGCACGTTGGCGCCGTAAACGACGCCTTTGAGCCAGAAACTATGCAGGGTGATTGTGGGAGGCGAAGCGGGTTGCGGCGTGGAGGCTGCGGGTGACAAGGCGGGAGCCGGACGGGAAGGGATAACCTGAGCTGGTGGAAGCGGTTGGGGCACCGGTCCTGGCATCGGGATGGGCCCCATTGGTAATCCCGCACCCATCATCGGAGGAGGCGGCGTTGGGAAGCCAAGGCGTGAAGGTGTCGGGGCCGTGAGAGTTACCTTGGTAACCTGTCCTTTAACAATGATCTCTACTTTACGTTCCAGGCATTTTTGCAGGAACTCGGCCACTTTGGCCGGCAGCCCGGGCCAGGATTCGTTGAGTTTATGGTCAGTCTCGGGAATCTCCAGGTCATCACCCCAATCCAGCCACATATCCTTCGTGCAATCACCGGAATTGAAAATAGCCTGCAGGTCAACGGGGATATTCTCGGTCTTTTCACCGCCTGATGCCAGCCGGTTAATGGCGGTTTTGGAGAAATCGGGGAATGCGAATGGGTGATAGCAATAGGCGGTCGATACCAATTCGAACAGGGTAAACCGGTTGTAACCGTTCTTGTCCTTGGTAAACACATCGTAGTTGCTGTTGATCGACTTGCGGCTGACCGAGATTTGGGACATCCGCTGGAAGTTCTCGTTCGCCCCGTGCTGGCGCAGTAGGCCGATGATCTGCTTCAGGTCGCTCTGTGCATCGAGAGGGATAGGATTTGCCAAATATATTCCACGTTCGACGACCATCGCAGGCGGCAGGTTAATACCAACTCCAGAAATGCCGTTTAAAACCTTTTGGGCCAGGCTCAGTGGAGTCTGTCCATTGTTGTTCAGAATGTTCACCTTGGCTCCATGGGTTAAAAGCAACTCCACCATTTCTTTGTTAAATTGTGCCACCGCTTGAAACAAAGGCGTGTTGCCGAAGGACGTGCTGAGATTAGGGTCCGCTCCATGATCAAGGAGCAGCTTAGCCAGTGCTAAATTGTTCCTTGTTACCGCTGACCACAAAGGTGCATCGAATCTTTCTGGATTTGGATTTGCTTTGTATGTTAGAAGCAATTCGGCCATGTCGTTGTATCCGAGCATTGCCACTTCCTGGAGCGGGGTGAAGCTTGTCGTTTTCAGCGTCCCAACGTGGCTTGTAAACAGGGATGTTTCGTTTGGATCCGCCCCGTGTTCGAGCAGGAGCTTGACCATGGGCACGTTCTTTTTGTCGATCGCAATTCCCAGGGGAGTTTGGGCGTTGTTGATTTTGAGATTTGGATCCGCCCCATGTTCGAGCAGGAGCTTGGCCATGAGATTGACCATAGGGTTGCTCTTCTCGATGGCGTATCCCAGAGGAGTTCGGGAGTTGCTATCCTTGAGATTAATCTCCGCCTTATGGTTGAGCAGAAATTCAGCGGCCGATAACTGATTGTCCACCACGGCAGGGAATAGCGGTGTTCGATCAAACTTGTCCTTAAGATTAACCTCAGCTCCGTGTTTCAGCAGTAGCTCGATCATATCAACATGGCCATTGCTTGCGGCAGCGGCCAAAGGAATCCCCGCGTTTACGTCGGCGCCTTTTTCTATGAGCGACTGGGCGACGGCTTGGTAACCGTTGGCAGCGGCCTTGCACAATGGTGTGTTGCCGGAATTGTCCTTTGCATTGACATCGGCATGGTTGAGCAACAAGGCGTCGGCTATGGCCAGAAAACCCTTCGAAGCTGCAAGCTCCAAAGGCGTTTCTCCGAGGTCGTTCTTGGAGTTGATATCCGCTTCGCTCGCGAGGAGCCATTCAACCATAGTCAAGTTACCGCTGAGAACAGCAAAATGCAAAGCGGTGTACCCATCGGGGCCTTTGGCATTGACATCGGCATGGTTGGCAAGGAGAAACGAAGCCACCTGTAATTGCCCTTTCTCCGCGGCCAGTTGAAGGGGCGTCGGGCCTGATGCGCTCCTGGCATTAATCAAGTCCGGACTGTTTTGGACCATTAGCTTGAGCTTTTGGATTTCCTGCTCCTCGGCCGAAGCCTCGGTTGATGGGGGCGCGTTGGTTGCCGGCACGGCGGATGGAGCGACGCCCAACGAGGCCAGGTCTTTCCCGCTCAGCTCGGCCAGGACGGTTTGGTCGGGGAACTCGCGCAGGATGCGCTGGTATTGGCCGATGGCGCCGTTGGTGTTGCCCTGTTTTCGATAGCACTCGCCCACGCGAAAGATCGCCGTGGCGGCCAGTTTGCGGTCCTGGTCGAACTGCTGAATCACCGATTGATAGGCCTGGATGGCGGCGGCGAGGTTGCGGGTGACCTCCTCCTCGTATAACCCGTTTTGGAGGGCGGCGCTCAGGCTGTCGGAAGCCAGGTTCGAGCCGGCGCTCGCCAGGAACAGGGCGAACGCGAGAAAATATCGAGCTTTCATAAGCGACTCTTGTTTTATCATCTTTTGCCCGCCACTCTGCCAGAACGAATCGGGTCAATTGTCATAGTTTTGTAAAATCTCTCGCAAAGGACGCAAGGGACGCAAAGGAAAGGAAGGGTGGAGTGTGAGTGAGCATCTGTGCTGGGTGCGCCCTGAGAGACTCAGATGCACACGGCGAAATCCCGGTTTAGCCGGGCTCGAGGCGGTAGCCGATGCCGTGGATGGTCTTGATCCAGCGGGGGTGGTCCGGGTCGGGCTCGATCTTGCGGCGGAGGCTGGCGATGTGGTTATCGACGGTCCGGGTGGTGGGAAAGGCCGCGTAGCCCCAGACGGCATCGAGGAAACGCTCGCGGGTGACCGGTTCGCCTTGGGCGTCAGCCAGGAGCCTGAGCATGGCCAATTCCTTGGCGGTCAGGTGCAACTCCTTTTTCTTTCTCCAGGCGCGTTGCCAGACAAAATCGATGCGGACATCGCCGAGTTCGAGGATTTGCCGGCTCGAGGACTCGCGTCGAGTTCGGCGAAGCAAGGCCCGGACTCGAGCCATCAATTCGTCCGTGCTGAACGGCTTGACCAGGTAATCGTCCGCGCCCGCGTCAAGACCAGTAACGCGGTCCTCGACCTGGCCCTTGGCGGTCAGCATGAGAATTGGGACCGGGTTGCCCAAACGCCGCAGCTCGGCGCAGAGGGCGAAGCCGTCCAGGCGCGGGAGCATGATATCGAGCAGGACGAGATCGGGTTTCTCGGCGATGGCGCGCTCGAGTCCGGCCTCGCCGTCGGCGGCGGTCAGGACGCGATGGCCCTCGGCCTCGAGGCAGTCCTGGAGGGCGGTTCGCATCGGGCGTTCATCCTCGATAATCAATATTCGCGCCATGGTTAAGAGGCAGTTTTATGGTGAACCGGCTTCCCTGGCCGGGGGAACTGCGCACGGTTATCGAGCCGCCGTGCGCCTCGACGACGTGTTTGACTATGCTCAGACCTATCCCCACACCCTGCGTCTCGCGGCGCAGCTCGTGGCCGCGCCGGTAAAATCGCTCAAAAATGCGTTTGTGGTCCTCGATGGGAATGCCAGGGCCACGGTCCTCGACCCAGAGGAAGGCGGGATTTAGGATTTCGGATTTGGAATTTCGGATTCGGGATTGAGGATTGGGGATTTGGGATGCGGGCTGGGGCTGGATGAGGGCTTCGAGGCCGATGGTGACGGTTTCGCCGGAAGGCGAGAATTTGACGGCATTGTCGATGAGGTTGATCAGGGCCTGTTGGATCGCGCGACCATCGGCGATGGTTTCGAAATTCGGGTTTGAGGTTCGAGGTTCGCCGAGGACGAATTTGAGCTGGACCTGGCGTTCGTGGGCGACGGGTTCAAGGAGCTGAACGGTTTGACGCACGAGCGCCGAGAGGTCGGTGGGCTCGAATTCGTATTGCTTCCGGCCCTGCTCGATGCGCGAGAAATCGAGAACGTTTTCGATGAGCCCGCCGAGCCGTCGGCATTCCTGGACGATGAATCTATAATACTCGAACCGCTTCTCCTCTGTTCGAGCCCGTCCGGACTCGAGGCCTTCGGCCATCAGGCGCATCGAGGCGATGGGAGCGCGGAGCTCGTGAGAGACGCTCGACACGAAATTGCTCTTCATCTCGTTGAGGCGAAGCTGGCGCTGGAAGGCGCGCCAGGCGGCAAACAGACCCAAAAGGGCGGCGGCGGTCGCCGTTGCAAGAAACAGGGCGATCCAAACGGTCCGCTCGCGATGACGCGCATAGAGCAAGGCTGGGTTGGCTAGAAGGACGCGCAGGGTGAAGGCGGGTTGGCTGGGAAAAGATTCGCGCGCGCGGCCAGTTTGGAACGGTCCATCGGAGCGGGGTCCAAGTTCATCGGAACGGGATGCGCTTTTGAGGGGATTGGCTGATTGACTGAGGCTAGTCGATGATTGTGCCAGGACCAATGGCCGGTCTTTAAAGCCAAGCCCGCCGGGTTGATCACCGGTCAAGAGAATCGGTTCCCCTCCCAACTCGACGCCAAGAGCGAAGTAAGGCGGGAGATTGGGCATGGCATTGCTCAGGGCGACACGAAAGGCGTGCTCGACGAATGGCTTGGGGAAGAAACGCGCGGTGGTAGTGGCGTTCGTGAGCGTCACCGGCTTGCCCTCAAGAGATATGCGAATGAACCGCCGGGACGGATTTATGAGGACGAACCACTGGCCTTGGGTTGAGTTCAGCCAAATATTGGTGACGAGCGGTTGAGCCAGGGGGATTTTCGTCTCGAGCTGATGCGCCAATTGCCGGAGCCGTTCGTCGGCGTCCCAGGCTTGGCGGAGGGTTTGCAAGGATTCTTTAACGGTTGCCGAGAGCGGTTTGGCGAGCCGCTCGGACTGGGTGAATAACCGGTGAATAAAGATGCTCGGCGCGGCGTGGGCCTGATAGCTGAGTTCGTCGAGCAACAGATCGATCAGGTTTGAAACCAGATTGCTTTTGCCGGTGAGGGTGGGGTTCGAGATCGACTCGGCGTCCTGGGCCCAGTGCAGCGCGTGTGCCAGAGCCAGGTTGGCCAGGGGCAAACCGCTTTCGGACAGGACTGGGCGAGAGAAACCGTGTGGTTCTGGCATCAAGCACAGGCTTCGAGTCGAGCGCAGGAATTGCTGAATGCGGTTTCCCAGTGAATTGTATTCGTCCCGGTTATGTGGCTTTGGAGGGGCGGCGAGAAGTAGTGGCACCGTCGAGGTGGGTTTCTCAGCGTTTGGCTTTTCCTCGTGAGCGGCGTCGACGGACCACCCGCGCAAACTGGTGAACTGGAGCAACAAGTCGATTCGCGCGTTGACTCGTGCCTCCGGGGGCGGATTGAGCTCGAGGAAACGCTGATAAGCGTTGGTGATAACGTCCGGGGAGACTTGAACGAGGTCTGCCTGGCGCGCCTGCTGCCAGGTGCGGGCCTGTTCCGGCGTCAATTGACGGAGCCAATCGGGCGGTACGGGGTTTTCTGGATAATCAAGTGGCGAAATCAAGCGGCCGGAGGCGTCAAAATCGCATTGGACGGGAAAGGCCTTTGCGGCCTCGAGGCCCGGATTGCTCGATTGCCAGGAGGCAAGCTCGGATTGGAATTCATCCGGGGTGTTGGTCCCGACAGACTCGTGGGATTTCCCCGGTGAAGAATTCAAACCGGACCGCCTTGAGGCGATCCAAGTCTTCCCGAGGCTTTCGAAATCGGCAAAGGACATTGCCATGCGACGGGAGAGGTCATCGGCAAGTGGCCGGGCGATCTCAGCAGCGCGCTGCCGCGCCTCCTGTTCGATCAGCGATTGATCGCGGAGAAGGAAGGCGATACCGGCGACGACGAGGCCGGCCACCGGCAGCAAGATCAATAGACCCTGCCAAAAGAAGGCCGGTTGGCGCTGGGAACGGGACCTTTTCATGCGCTCTGACTTCGACTTTTTAGCAAAGTCTAACCGAGA
>JAMCZD010000401.1 GCA_023473405.1 Candidatus Omnitrophota bacterium | reverse complement strand
TTGTGAGCGATGCGCGCATAGGTGTAGGTATAGGGGATGAGGGCGTAGCGCAGGCCAACGAACTTGCGGTAAGTCTCGACACCCTGCGGTCCGTATTCCCACGGGAGGCGCAGTCCCCAAACACCATGGAACCAGATGATCGGGCTGAAGGCGCCGAACTGGACCCAGCGCTGGTAGAGTTCGACCGGCAGATCAACGGTTCCCACACCGGCGCAGAGATTATTGATATAGGCAACCAGCATGTTGCCCGCTTGCTGTGTGGCGGGCACGATCACATTCAGGCACGGCCATACGCCAGGAAGGTCGCCGCTGAAATAGGCGCCGTATCGATGCGATCCCCACGTGCCGAGCCGGCAAAAAACGAATCCCCGGCGTCCGGTTATGCGTTCGCTGCCACGGTATTCCACCTCGCGGGTCCAGAGCATTGGATCGAGGCCGTCCATATTGGCTGGGGCGCAACCGTCCTGCCACCAGAAGGCCATCCCGAGGTCGAGGGCGGGTTTATGGAGGAGGTCCATGAACAACCAGGCGTACTTCCGATTAGCGAGGTCGTGGCCAATCTCGTTGGTATCGGCTGGCAGGCCCAATGCCTGGCGGATGGTATCGAAGTGGCTGTCGCTGATCGGGGTGAGGGGCGCGTAGTGTTCGTTGACCGTGATCTTGACGCCGCGCTTTCGCATCCACTGGAAGAACTCACCGGGATTTGGCATCTGTTCGAGGTCCCAATCATAACCGGACCAGATCATTTTGGTGGTTGAATCCGAATCGAGGACCATGACATCGAGCGGCAGGGATTCCTCGCGGAATTGTTCGAGCATCATCTCCCATTCGTGAGCCGAGTAACCAGCCCTCGAGCCAAACCATCCTCCGAGCACGTAGCGCGGGACCATCGGGATAGGTCCGAGCAGTTGGGAGAGTTCGAAGAGCAAATGGGGGTAATCGCTGCCATAGACAAAAAAATACCAGTCCTGGCTATCTTTCTCGGGGCGGGGCTTGACCCAGAGGATGTCCTGGTCGCGAAGGGGCGACCGACTGTTATCGAGAAGAAAGTAACCGTTGCGGGAAAGCGGCCCCGGATCGGTCACGGGGGTAACGCGTCCGGCCATATCACCGGGCACACCGCCCAGGTTTTTATCGTCCTTATCGCCTGGCTTCCACGAATGCTCGACGCCGTCATTCCAAAGAATCTGGAGGTTCGCGGCGGTAAACGGGCCGGAACCAGTCTGGTATCGGATCGTCATCTTCGGAGTAACGATGCTGAGCCAGCCCTCCTCTTCCCGAACCTCGAACGCGGTTTCCGGCCAGTCCCGCCCGAGCACGGATACAGTCTGGTCATCGGTGAAGCGCGCGGTTGGCGAATACTCCATTCGGATGAGGGACGGAGTCAGCACTTGGAACCGGGCGTTGTCCCGCACAACGGAGGCGGCATGGGTGCCGGAGATGAGAGTTGAGGCGGTGAGCAGGGCAAGGATGAACCCGAGGCTTCGTTTTATTAAATGGTTTTTGTTATTCATGAGTGATGGCTGATGGCTGATAGCTGATAGCTGATGGCTGATAGCTGATAGCTGATAGCTGATGGCTGATGGCTAATGCCTGATAGCTGATAGCTGATAGCTGATGGCTGATGGCTAATGCCTGATAGCTGATAGCTGATAGCTAATGGTAACGGGCTCGATAAATGGTCTAGGAACCAGTGGCGGTTTTTCATCTACCGCGTTTTGCGGTTGACCTTATGGCGATCCACTGGATATCCCGTTTTTCCGGGTCGCGGGTTGGGTGAATATTTGTGCTGTGGACCTTTTGCTTAGTGGATGGGTCGAGCCACCGATGGATTTCGGCGTGGCCGTCGGCGAAGCTCAGACCGCCGGCGCCGTCATGGTAACTCGCCGCCAGATCGGCCCAGGACTGGAATTCACCCCGCGGCCCGATATCGTCCCAATACAAGGCGCCCATCCAGCCGTCATTAATGCTATCCGGATGTTCATCGATGAACACCCAAAGGCTGGTGGGAGGCGGATTCACGATATCCTCCATTTTATTATAGGCATAGTATTGGGGAAGCACGGAGGAGCCGCCCGAGGCATTTTCCGGGTAGGCGTTTCCTTCGATGAAGCCATTCATGGCAATGCTCCGGACCCGGGGGCATTGGACGCCGCGAACAGGCGCGGTATAGATATCGGCGGGGCATTTATAAATACCGACGGCGCCGCTCGAATAAGGGCCTAATTTGGACCTCTTGAGCTTTAGAACGTTGGTATTATCGAGGTTGTCCGCCGCGAAATCCATCCAGCCATCGACCCATGCATTGACGTCGCTCGGGTGTGGATTCCGAGGCAACGTGCCATTGTTATCATCGGCATACAGAATCCAGGCCAGGCCGAGCTGCTTGTTATTGTTCATGCACGAAATGGCGTGGGCCTTTGATTTGGCCTTGGACAACGCCGGCAACAGCAGGCTGGCAAGGATGGCGATGATGGCGATCACGACCAGGAGTTCGATCAAGGTAAACGCCTGGTGAATGGACCCCGGCGATCGAGCGGATGACTGTTCATTGCCATGCCCGCATCGAGCGGGGGTCCACATTGCTGAACGCCCGTAGTTAAAATACGTTCGATTCATTGTTTCGCTTGGCGGTAAAGATCGGTGTCCCGATTCCGCCCGTTTCTCACTGGCGTATGCGATAGAACTTGGCGGCGTCCGCGGGTGTCTCGGTATGTGGACTGGTCGCACCCGATACATCCGTCCATGGTCCGGCGAGCTGACTGGCGGTTTGCAGGGTGCCGGTGCCGGTCCAACTGATGACCACCTGGTTCCCGACGAGGGCGATGCTCATCTTGGCGGCAGGCGTGATCCCACCCAGCCCGGCTAACGCGCCCACATCGGCATCCGTCAGGAGCCGGTTGTACATGCGCACGTCATCGAGTGATCCATACCACTGATCATTGTCCTGAGTGGGAAGCTCGTTGTGGCCAATCATCCAATAAGTCGCTCCGGGGGCGTCCCGGTTTGCCTGGGCATTGGACAACTGCTGGACGCCGTTGACATAAACGCTGTAGAGGCCGGCGGCTCGGTTGTACACGACAACGTAATGTTGCCAGGCGCCGATCAAGGGTTCACCGGCCAGTTGAGGCGGGTAGAAGCCAACTCCGTTTTGGTTGGCACCGCCCCAGAGTATCCAGCCGACCGTAGGCTGCTGATAGGGACTAATCACGCGCGGGTAGGTTCCAATGTCACCTTCGACGCGGTTCATCCAGAAGCTAAAGCTGAACTCGTCCTGGTTATCGAGCTCGATGGGTGCATCGGTAACGACGTAATCCGCATGAAGCGGATCAAGGCTGCCATCAGACATGAGGTTGAATTGCAGGGCCCCGTCGATCCGGCCCGGCGCCCATTGCGAATTGTCTCCCAGGAAATTGATCAAGGAAGCGTTGTTAGTCCGTCCCGAGGAATCGGTGGCAGTTATTCCGCTGGTTTCGTCAAACGTCCAATGAGCGACTAAGCCGTAGTCCAAGTCGACCGGAGTAGCCGGCGGCTGGACTTGCAGGGTGATAGCCGAGCTGGTGATGGTCCCGGCGGTGTTCGAGACGATAACGGTGTAGGTTCCAGCGTCCGCGGCTTGCGCCTGGGCGATGCTCAGGCTCTTGTTGGTGGCGCCGGCGATTGCCTGCCCGTTTTTCTGCCATTGGTATTGCAATTGGCCGCCGGCGGCTTGGACGCTAAGCGTAACATCTTGGCCTACGAGCTTGTAGAACGTGCCTTGCGATTGCTGGCCGATCGTGGGGACGATGGGGGGCGCCGATTCGAACAGGGCGCCAACGTCGGTCGCACTCAGAAGCCGGTTGTATATCCGAACATCATCGAGCTCGCCGTACCATTGGTCGCCATGCTGCGTTACGTTCTCGTTGTGGCCAAGAATCCAATTCGCGGCGCCAGGGGCGGACCGGGCGGCTCCGGCAACGTCGGTTAAAACCTTCACTCCATCGAGAAACACGCTGTAGGTGCCGCCGGCACGATCGTAAACCACGGCGTAATGCTGCCATGCCCCAACCGCCGGTTCCGGAATAGCCGGCGGCGGATAAAAGCCGACGCCGCTCCCGCCACCCCAGAGAATCCAGTGGTTCTGGTCCTGCGGGGTAATCACGCGCGGGAACGATCCTCTGGCCGGGTCTTCGCGCTTGATCCAGAAGCAGAAGGTAAACCGGTCCTGGTTGGTAAAGGTGATCGGGGCGTCCGTGATCACATAATCGCCGTGAACATCATCAAGAACGCCACCGGCGAGCATGTTGTATCGCAGGGCGCCACCCACCCTGCCGGTGACCCATTCCGAATCGTCCGCGGGAAAATTGACCAGGGCGGCGTTGTTCGCGTTGGTGGTCGAGTCCGCCGCCGCGAGCCCGCTGGTCTCGTCAAAGGCCCAATGAGCCACCAGCCCGGAGGTATAGTCCGGCACTTCAGGCACGAGACTCACTTTGAGGACCGCCGGGTCACTCGAGACGATGCCCAATTGATTGCTCGCAACGAGGGTGTATGTCCCCGCGTCTTCGAGGCGCAGATTGTTCAAGGTCAATGCGATGTTGGTAGCGTCCGGTATTGGCTGGCCATTCTTCAGCCATTGGAAGGTTACCGCCGGATCACCGTCGGCGTAAGCGCTGAAGGTCTGGCTTTCACCGACGAACCTCTCATTACTTATCGGCTGTTGGTAGAAGGCGGGGGCATACGGCTGTGTGGGCGGGGCGGCCTGGAAGAGTTGGGTAACATCATCGGCGGTGAGCAACCGGTTGTAAACTCGGATATCGTCGAGCATGCCAAACCAATGGTCCCCGTTTTGCGCTATGGTTTCGTTGTGGCCAATGATCCAGGTTGCATCCCCGGGAGACGCCCGGTCCGCGCCGGCATCGGCCAGCACGAGGTTGCCATCGAGATAAACACTGTAAAGGGCGGCGGCGCGGTCATAAACGACCGCGTAATGCTGCCAGGTGCCAATGGCGGGTTCACCTGCCAGTGGGGGCGGGTAGAAGCCTATGCCATTCCCTTGCCCCCAAAGAATCCAATGAGTCTGGTTGAGAGGCGTTATGACTCGCGGAAAAGACCCGGTGGCACCCGGCGATCGTTTCATCCAGAAACTGAAACTGAACGCGTCCTGATTATTGAAAACCATGGGCATATCTGTAAGAACGTAATCGTCGTGCGAGGCTACATCGCTATTGAAATAGAGCGCCCCGCCGATTCTACCCCGGACCCATTCGGAATTGTTGGTCGGGAAATTGTAGAGGGTCGCATTGTTCCCGCCGCAAAGTGACGCGTCCGCCGCAACCAAACCGTTGGTTTCATCAAAAGCCCAGTGCGCCACCATCCCGACGTCGTAGGACGGAACATTCGCGGTCTGGACCTGGAGGACCGCGGGTTGGGAGGAAACAGTGCCGGCGGAACCGCTGGCGACCAATACGTATGAGCCGCTATCCGAGAGTTGAAGGTTGCTCAAGGCCAGGCTGACATCGTTGGCGCCGGGGATGTCAACGCCGTCTTTTTGCCATTGGTAAGTCAAGTCAGAGGGATCGGCGGTGGCCAAGCCGCGTATCGTAAAGGAGCAGCCGGTGTAACGGTTGCCACCCTGCGGTTGTTGCACGAACACGGGCGCGTTCGAGGGTGTTGTGGTCGGGGCTAAATTGAATAATTCCTGGACATCGGCAGCGTCCAAAAGCCGGTTGTAGATGCGGACATCGTCCAGGGCGCCAATCCAAAAGTCGCCGTGTTGCGATGGCATTTCGGTGTGGCCGATCATCCACTGAACCGTTCCCGGAGGGCCTTGTCCATCAGGGACATCGGTCAGCACGGGCACGGTATTGTTATATACGCTGTACGTCTTTGCGTCCTGGTTGGCCACCACAACGTAGTGCGTCCATTGGCCGACCACGGGGTCTGAATCGCTCGGCAACGCATTTAGACTCATGCCCACTCCCCCGCCATTGCCCCATAGAACCCACCACGAGTAACTCCCTTCCACGGGGGAGATGACGCGCGGATACGTGCCGGTGGCGGGCAGGGCTCGTTTGATCCAGAAACTGAATGAGTATTGTTGCTGCTGATTTGTAAACGTGATCGGGTTATCGGTCATTACGTAGTCGTCGTGGAGCACGGTATCACTATTGAAGAACAATGCCCCGCCAATGACGCCCGGCACCCATTGTGAATTATCCGTCTGAAAACTGAACAGCGTCGCGTTATTGCCCAGGCCGGAGCTATCCGCGGCAATCAGGCCATTGCTTTCGTCGAACGCCCAATGCGCAATCAAGCCGGACGTGATATCCGCCTGAGTGTTGCTTGCAAAACAAGCAATGAATGAAACCATTGACAGGAAGGTTCTTATTTTCATGTTGGCCTTGTGGCGAACGCACTCGAAGAGGGCGTCGGGGATTTCTTAGGAAAACAGAGACCGGCACTCATGCGGCTCAGCTTGCGGGGCTGGAAGGCCGCACCCTCAAGATCGGTCGAGACCATTGATCTGGAGGCAAGGAAAAGCACACCTGATCATTGCCATGATCCCGGTCGGCTGGCTATATCAAGAAGTGATCTTTTTTCCGGTAATTTTGTAAAGGGACCTAAGGGACCTAAAGGACTTAAGTGACGACAATCCTATGCTATACACTTCTCACGCTCCACGCTCTAAACGCTCCACGCTCCACGCTCCCACCATTGACTCGGCAAGCAGGAACTGGCAAAATAAGGCTATAGCAAGACCGGCAGCATTGAGAGTGCGATGCAGCGTATACTAAAGGACCCTAAATGCATGGCGCGGGCTCGTTGTACCCGTTGCGGTAATCGAGGGAGGCGAGTCTTCGCACAGCAACGTTGGTCTGCCTTAGTGGCACGGTCTTCCGAATGCCTTGGACTGTTCTTCCGGTAGGTTGGAAATCGAGACTATGACTCGACAACGCCTTCACATAGTTTTTCTGGAAGACCTGCAAAGCCAATCGGTGCGCGAAGTCTTCATGGGTGCCGCCGGCTACGCTGCCGAAAGGCCGCACTGGGATTTTGATCCCTGGCCGGTCAGTGCCGAGGAATCGCCCGTGCCATCACCGGAGGACCTGGACGCAGTGGACGGGATACTGACCAGCGAGCTGGCTATTAGCCAAGTCCATGGAATACAGCGGCTTAGGTGGATTCCACGCGTATATTTCCTGGCTGATTATCACCACCCGAACGCGTCGTGTGTAAGCCTGGACGAACGTGGAATTGGCCGTCTGGCCGCCGAGCATCTCTTGTCGCGCGGCTACCGGCATTGCGTGTTTATCGGTTGTTCCTCGAAGGGTTGGTCCAAGCAACGGGGCGAAGGCTTTGCGCTCGCCCTGGCTTCTGCTCGAGCGTTATTCGAAAGCCATGAGTTCCCCGAGGAAACGCTGCCGGTATTTTGGTCGTGGAATATGACCAGGCACCTGCGCGAGGTCCTCAAGCTCCTTGGCTCAATCTCGAAGCCATGCGGCATCTTTGCGGCGAACGACGTGATCGCTTATTTTGTCATCCAGGCGTCTCGACAACTCAGGTTGCGGATACCGGAGGACATTGGGGTGGTGGGGGTGGACGATGACCCGGTTCCGAATGCGGCGACGCGTCTGACAATCAGCAGCATTCATCCACCCTTTCGCGAAGTAGGCCGCCGGGCCGCCGAGCTCCTTGATACCCTTTGCGATAGCCAGTTCTTGCCGTCTGTGCGCATCCAGGTTTCTGCGGCTCGAGTCGCGGTTCGGGCGTCAACGGACGGCTTCATGACCGACGATGCCCTGGTGCGAAAGGCGCAGTCTTACATCGAATCGCATCGGCACGAGCGCGTGTCGGTGTGCGAGGTAACCCGCGCGGTCGGCAGCAACCGGGTGACCCTGGGCAAGCACTTTCAGCGCGAACTCGATGTGGGCCTGTTGGAATATATCCGGAAACGGCGGATCGAGCATTGCCGCGAGAAGCTGCAAATGGGTGAAATGAACGTCGAGGAAGTGGCCAGGTCATTTGGGTTCTCGAGCAGCTCCTATTTTTCGCGAGTGTTCAAAAAGGTAACCGGCCTTAGCCCCGGGCGGCTCAGCCGGGGGATGCGTGTATCGTGATGAGCGTGGAGCGTGTAGCGTGAGGAGCGTGGAGCGTGTAGCGTGAGGAGCGTGGAGCGTGGCATCTTTGTCCTTTACGTCCCTTAGGTCTCTTAGGTCCCTTCCGTCCCTCCACTCTTTCCACGCTTGACTTGGCGCCGGTAAATCACGCACTATCCGGCAACTAACATGTTACCCAAACCCAGTACTGCTCTGTCACTGGTGAAAACCGCCATGTTCACCCCTGCAATTCACCCTATGCGAACCACAACGATATCTACGCTTGCCTTTTTGTTGGCCGGCCTTTTGGCGCCGGCTGTGTTGGTGAAAGGCGAGAAGCTCATCTTGCCCGCTGAAGTGCTCGAAGCCGGTGAATTGCCGCAAACGTTTGATCTCGAGGTGCTCGGCAAGGAACCGCTTCAACGACCCTTGATCGGCGAACCTCCCAGGCTCGAGCCCAACGCAATCGACAATTTAGCCGGCTATGTTGTGGCTCAGCAGCAAGTCGGCATCCGTATTGATGAGCTGGCTTTCCTGACGCCCTCGACGTCGCTTTCGTGGTTATGGAAAAAGTCTCAGGGCAAGGTATGCATTGTCCAGGTCGAGCTGCTGAACCCTGAAACCTTGCAGCATCGCTACATCGGTTACGCCGCCGGGGCATGGAGCGAATCGCCCTCAGCAGATCCGACGGTCGAGGTCTTTGTTGACGACAAGCTGCCATCGGTGTGGACCAAGGTTGAACGGAATCTATACCAGGACTGCCAGACCGTTCTAGGTTGGGACCAGGCGCGGATCACCAGCATTTATTTGTCGCCGTGGGATGGCCAGCCTGGGGCGTTTGCCGGACTAACCGTCCGGAACCTTTCGACGACGGTGGTGGCTGGGCTGAACCTGAGCCAGCTCTCGCGGATCGGTCGCGGCCAATATACACCGATGCGCCTCCCGGATTACTCGGGCAAACACATCGAGCGATTTGACACCGGCTTTGAAGAATGCGCTCCCGGCCGAAACAGCGGCGCCAACGAGTGGAGCGCGTTTGGCGCCATTGGCGACCGCGATTTCAACTGCATGGGCCGGGCAATGTATGTGCGCTATCCACTCTATGACCTTGCGTTTCGCCTGCTGGACGGCCACAAGGAAATCATGCCGGACTCGTTGCGCAGTTTCCGGCTCGGCCTGGTGAACAACCGGTTGCCGGCCATCTGGGGCGGTTGGATGTCCGGCGGATTGCTTTACAAGGTTTCGGTAATGACCGTTCCCGACGCAGACAATGGCAACTTCGATCTCTATAAGCTCGAGGTTCAGAATCCTGCCGATCAGCCCGCGGCTTCGAAGCTGGCGGCGATTATCGAGGGCCCCCCTGACATGCGACTCGAGGACAGCGTCGTTCGGGGACTGGGAGACGCCCCGTTTCTGATTGCCCAGGGTGCTTCAAGGGTCGATTTGGACCGGCGCGACTGGGGTTTGTGTGACAAACGAGCCAAGGCCTACGCGACTGCCGGGGGACCGGGAAAGACGGAGCCGGCGGTGGCGACTTACCGGGTCGGGCTCGATGGCGTGCCGGTGGTTTATCGTTTCAAGGCAGAATCGGGCAAAAAGTATGTTGTGGTATTAGTCTCGACGCCGCATATCTCCGGTTATCTGCTTGAAAGTCCGAAAAAGGCCGGCGACCTGGTCTATGAATATCA
>JAMCZD010000027.1 GCA_023473405.1 Candidatus Omnitrophota bacterium | reverse complement strand
CGTGAATGGATACCTTTCATTGCCCAGCAAGTCCTTGATCGCCTCGAGTTTCTCCCGCCAACTCTGGGAGCGACTGTCAGCCTGACTGATCTCATTTAAGAAGTCTGCCTCGGTCATGCTTGGTTACTTAACAATTGGCGCAACCGGTCATAGGCCTGGTTGAGCAGCGCCGGCGGTTCCGGCCATTGCTCCAATATAAATGAACCGGAAAAGCGGCGTTTCTTGAGCCGTTCCAGCAGGCCACGCACACCGGTCGGGTCTTTGCCGGACGGCCCGGTAAAAAGCGGGAGGTGGGCGTCGCGGTCACCGTAGTTTTCGTGCAGGTGCAAGTGGATGATCGGGACGCGCCGATCGAGCTGATCGAGGTAGCCCAGGTAATCATTGAGAGTAGTGGGACACAGGTTGGCGTGCCCGATATCCAGGCACATCCCCACGTGGCCGGTCCGCTCCGTGCCAAGACCGTAAATCTGGGAGAACAACCGGTTGAAATGCTCCGGAGTGGTTACGGGCGTATTCTCGATGGCGATTTGCAGGCCAAGCTCGGCGGAACGTACCACAAACGGTAAGATGGCCCGGACGTAGGCCGCGATGCCTTCATCGACCGCCAGGTGGATATTGAACAAGGCCGCTCCAAGGTCCCGGGCAAGAGCAAGGCCGCCAACCAGGATGGAATCGCTCTCCGGCTTAAACGGATCGGCATCCCAACGGGCATGAACGGACAGGCGCATCTGGCAGACTTGCGCGGTCTTGCGGATGGCCGCCCGGGTCTCGACGTCCAGGTCGTCCTCATCCCAACCGGTTCCGTCCGCTTTTTTATCGGGGAACCATTCAAAGGCCTCGAATCCATTCGCCACGGCATACTCGAAAGGCTGAACCGGCGTGGCCGCATAATAAGCCGTCTGATTGCCGATGTAGATGCGGACGCGGGAGGCGGCAGGATGACGGCGTTCGAGCGTCGCGCACCGCTGTCGCTGCACTGGCACGGACAATTCCTGCGCGGCAGGCGGGTCCTCCCCGGGCATGGCGTTTCCCGGGGAGATATGGGATTGGGGCGGCGTTGTCATATTCCAACCTGCGGGCGGCTTTGGACGACATAGAGCTGGTCATGGGCAACGGCCCCTTCAATGTCCTGCGGCGCGCCGCACAGACGTTCGACTTCGAGACCGGCACGGGCGATCAAATCCAGCAATTGCTTCCGAAAATTATCCTCCCACACCAGCCGTTCGCGCGTGTAATCCAGCAACATCTGTCGCGGCGCCGGCAGCAGGACGCTGTCATACAGGCCGGCCCCGGCGAACCCGGCCAGGTCCTCGCCGTTCGAGTCGGAACGGAAGATCAGGCTGCCCCCATAGAGCCCGAGGCTCTTGGCAGGATATGCCAGCAAGGTGGGCTGCCCGGCAGTCTTGTTCCATATGAAGCCGAGGGCGCGCCCCGGGTAATTGCCGACCAGCGTCTCACCGAGGCCCAGAACAACTTCGGCAAAAAGCTCGTCGCGGTTTCCGGACATAGGATTCACCGTATGAATGACGAAGGCATAGTCAGCGGGCACGACCTCTTGAACCAGCACCGCCATGTAAAGGGCCTCGTACGGAATGCCCCTGGCCCGCCGGCTCAGATACGCCCGGTCATTCCACTTGGATGCCCATACCTGCTTGATGCAACGCCATGCGCCTTCCCAATCATCAGGCCAGCCCAGCCCAGTCCTGGAAAAGACGTCCCGCAAAGAGACGATCAATTCCTCGGGCGCGTCGAGTCCCAGGATGGTGTCGCGAAGTTGAACTCGGACCTCGGGGTCGTCTGAGTCCACGTCGTCCAGGAGTTTGGCGTGCCGCCGGGCGAGTTCGCGGTTTTGATCGCAAGCCAGCACCTTGTCGAAAACGGCAAAAGGCAAAGACAGGGAAGGCGGCTGATGTATCCATTCAGGCAAGCGGCGGTGTAAATTGGCCTGTTGCATCGATTTCCCGCCGACCAGTGCCGGTTTAAAATCATCTACGGCGATCGCGTAAGCGGTAAACCGCGAAGGGTTTGGCGCGGCGAACGCGGGCCGGCTCGAGGCCGGAGGTGAAGGCGGTTGCTCAACTGACTCCTCGATCACCACGTCGCCGGCCGGGTTCACTTCGAGGCGGAGAGAACGTCCTTCGAACGATTTCAGCCGCTGGTGTATAGCCGTGTCATAGCAGGCGGCAAACAAGAGACGCGCGTTGCGGGCGCGAACCGCCACATGAGAAACGATGTCCGTTACATCAGGCGTAATAACCGCTGTGACATTATCCGGTATTTCCTCGTCGCCGAACACTTTGTCGGCCACGATCACTCGAGGGCCGTCGAAGGTTTTCCCCTGAATGGATCGCAATTGCTCGACGGCTTCGACCCGGCCCCAGCCGCGACCGCGGCTGATGATCTGCCAATTGCCAAGGTGCGCCATTCCGCGCAGGAGTGGTTCGAGGTGCCGGACCAGGGCGGACAAAACAAAACCCAGGCTGCTCCCGCGAACCACTTCCTCGCTGAACAGCGTGATGGCCCATGGATCGGCTTGAAACGCCCGGCCCAGGTACTCGGCCTGCGGTTGCAGCAGTTGATAAGTGTGATCAATCAAGCCCCCCAGGCCGCGGCTGATGCGGTCCAGGACCGCCTTCGAGTGCAACGCCCAATCCCGCCCGGAACGCGGTCTTGCAGTGAGGCGCTCCCAGTGACTCGAACAAACCCCCAGTTCCTCATCGGCATGGGAAAGATTGAAGTTGATCAACGCATGGACAACCAGGTCAACCAGCGCGTCCAATCCCGTGTTCGAATGAATGTTCCCTTCGACCACCGTCCGCAACCATTGTTCCAAAGCCAGATCCAGATAAAGCAGGTCGCGTAGTTGCGGCGAGGACAGCAATTGCCCGGCCAAACGCCGCCTCAGCTCGGTTACATTCGAGACCAGGACCACCCACGACACGCCGGGATCGTTCCGATGCTGCCAAACAAAATCGAGCTTCCCCTGCGTGTCTCCATCCAACCGGCCTCGAACCGCGTTGATCGACGTCTCGAGGTCAGTGCCGGAATGGATGGCTTTGAGCGTTCGCAGGAATTGTTCGAAGTCGTAAATCAAACCATCCTTCAAATGCGGCACGAAATCCGGGGCGCTCCGGATCGGCCGTTCGAAACTCTCCAGCCGCTCTCGCGCTACCCCGCCTTCGCTGAGGACCTGATAGAACCGGTCGCGATTCCCGTTGCTGCGCAAAAAATCGAGGTAAGCCTGACAAATAACCACGTCATCAGGCGTGGTATTGTTGTGCAGCTTCTGGTGCCACTCCTCGAGGAAATGCCCGGACACCTCCTTGACTTGGTGCCGGTGCATAATGTTGAGTATCTCGTCGCGGATGCGCTGTCCTTCCCCTCCCCGCCCCACCGTGCCCAGCATGAGCCGGACCATCGGACGATGCTCGGGCCGGCGCCGGTAAACCTCGGCGAGTTTGTGGGTGAGGCGGTCCTGGGCATGGCTCAGCTCGCGCGGCTTGGTGTTGTAATTTCGCTGCCAGGTCAACTGCCGGATAGCCGAAAAGCGCAACCAAACAAACAACAACGCCAGCGCGGCAGCACTTGACTCCGCCAGGTCCAGTAAGTCATAACATAAGTTGAACCGATGCATTAACGTCCATGAATTCCGTCCCGTTTCTGCCCGAACGATCTCGTCCGCCAATTCCGTCAACTCCGGAGCCGGCGGCGAAACGGGCAGATTACTCGGACGCTTCACCGGGATATAAAAATTCTCGCGGCCGTTCTTGAGCCACTTTCCCGACTCCGTCTTCAGCACGCACTGAATCCCCAGCGGCGCCTCCGAAGCGGGAAATTCGAGCCGGAGCTGATTCAACCCGGCCTGCCGGGTGAAAGGGGTCTGGGCGGCCTCGTTCTTCCACAAAGCGGTCCCTGGCGGAAGAGACGAAGCGGGCGGCGGGAACCACTCGTTGGGAAAACGCCGGGCCATTCCCCAATGCAACGTCAGCGCCTCGGGCAGGTTGCTCAGCAGGGTAATGACGTAGCGGTCGCCCGACTGATTCACCCCGGTCGCCAACTGGCCGGAGCCTTGCAGGTCATAGACACGTTCATGGCAGGGCAATTGATCGCCAAGCCGGTCCCGAAAAGCTTCGATCAGTGTCACGAAAAAACTCCTTATCAGGTTTTAATGTGATGATAGATGTTCAAATAATGCTGGGCCGAATGGTTCCAGGAATAATCGTATCGCATTCCATTGGCCATCAATTGGCGGAAATAAACCGGGTAATCGTACCACAAACCAATCGCCCGCCGCAAGGCCGACTCCAGACCAGGCGGGGTGTAATCGTTAAACACGTAACCGTTGCGCTCGTGATACGGCTTGGGCGCGTAATCGGCGTCAAACACGGTGTCGGCCAATCCCCCGGTGTTCCGCACAACCGGCACCGTCCCGTACCTTAGCCCGATTATTTGCGTCAGCCCGCAAGGCTCATAAACGCTGGGAACGAGGATCATGTCCGAACCGGCGTAAACCAGGTGCGCAAGTTCCTCGTTATAGCCGATTTCAAGGTGGCAGTCCGGATGATCGTTGAATTGCTGTTTCAACCGCCAAAACGCGCCGCTGATCCCGCCGTCCAAACTCGAGCCCAAAAGCACGAATTGGCAACCGTTGTTCAGATAA
The DNA here is from genome assembly GCA_023473405.1 of Candidatus Omnitrophota bacterium. Classification (GTDB taxonomy): domain Bacteria; phylum Verrucomicrobiota; class Verrucomicrobiia; order Limisphaerales; family UBA1319; genus JAMCZD01. The sequence goes on along the minus strand of JAMCZD010000027.1, from coordinate 5,124 downwards.
TAAGGAATGGCGTGCAGGATCAGCTCCACCCCTTTTTGGTAATCCAACCGCCCCACATATGCGATGATCGGTTTGAAATTGTGCCGCAACCAGAGCCGGGCGCGCAGCGCTTCCTTGTTCGCGAATTTGTCCTCGATGCGGTCGACCGCGTAACGGCGGGCAATATGAGGGTCAATCGCCGGATTCCAAGCGCCGTAATCGAGCCCGTTCAGGACCCCGCCGAACTTGGCGTGATGCAGGTTCAAAGTGCGTTGCAGACCCATCCCCAATTGCGTATTCCGAATCTCCCCCGCATAGCGGGGTGAAACGGTCGTTACAAAGTTCGAGTAGACGATTCCCCCCTTCATCAGGTTCACCGCGCGTTGATGGGTATCGTCCAATAGCCGGTCGGGCGTCATCAGCTTGGCCGGACTCAACCCCGCCTGCCTTAAAATTTGCTCCCCGGCAAGTCCCTGGTGCCCCACATTATGCAGGGTATAGCAAACCCGCGTCCGATTCATCCCCAAAGGCTCGTAAATCTCATACAACAACACCGGCACCAGCCCCGTCTGCCAGTCGTGGCAATGAATGATCGCGGGACCCTTGCCCGCCTTCCACATGAATTCCAGCGCCGCTCGGCAAAAGAAGGCAAACCGCTCCCGGTCGTCCTGCTGCCCATAATAAACCCCGCGATTGAAAAAAGCCTGCGGCAAATGCGGCTCGATGAAAAAACACTTCAGTCCGTCGCAAAATCCAAAATAAACGTCGCAATGCATCCACCGGTCGTACTACGGAACCCACAAGTCGCTAAATGTCTTGGTCAATCCCCAAATCCGATCGTACCGCATGCAATCATACTTCGGCAATATGATCTCCACCGCGTGCCCGCGCATAGCCAATTCCCGCGACAAACCTTGCACAACGTCGCCCAGCCCGCCCACCTTAGCAACAGGCGCGCATTCCGATGCAATCATGATTATAAACATGCAATAACAGAAATAATTGTACTAATTCTAACCACGTAAGTCAAGTTCACTCCGTCAAATGCCAAATCACGGAAAACCCGTTTATCTCTAAGGAGAGCAGGAAGGCAGGAAATGGACTTTGCCTTTCCTGGTTTCCCAAACGATTTACGGGGATGAATCGGGGGGCTTGCCGGATGTCATTTAAGCGAGCTTATCCGCCAGGCGGATTGTGCTCATGCATGGGCACAGCTCGGTTGGCTTTCCAACGTGGTGTGCGCCAGAAAGAAGGGCAGATCGATATTTGAAATTTTGCGGTCGCCGAAAGGGAAAAGAACCTTTTTGGGCTCCATGACGCTTGAGTCGGCGATCGCAAAATTTCAAATACCCTCGGCTAGATGCGTCCATCCAATTAATCTTGTTCATCCTGTCTTTCCCGAAAAAAGGTTGGCAAATAAGAATGCTTTGCGCACGCTGGTCCGCCATGAATCGCATTTTACGCATTGCAGCAATCGCCATAATAGGGATGAGCGCCGCCGTTCGCGCGGGACAAAACTGGCCGCAATTCCGCGGTCCGGACGGCCAGGGTCATTCCGACGCCCTTGACCTGCCGGTTACCTGGAGTGAACAAACGAATATTGTCTGGAAAACACCGGTCCATGGCCGCGCCTGGTCCTCGCCGGTCGTCTGGGCCAACCAGGTTTGGGTGTCCACCGCCACCGAGGATGGCAAGCAATTGTTCGCGGTCTGCCTGGACCTCGCCACGGGCCGAATCATACGCGATATAAAACTGTTCGATGTGGCTAAACCGCAATCCATCCATGCGTTCAACAGCTATGCCTCCCCCACCCCGGTGATCGAGCAGGGTCGAATCTACGTGACCTTCGGCTCGCCGGGAACGGCTTGCGTGGATACGCAAACCGGCGCGGTGCTCTGGGATCGGCGTGATTTTGTCTGCAATCATTTTCGCGGCGCGGGTTCGTCACCCATCATTTATGGCAACCTCCTGATCATGCATTTTGATGGGAGCGATCATCAATTTGTGGTGGCGCTTGACAAACAGACCGGCAAGACGGTCTGGCGCACCGAACGGTCCATCGATTTCCAGGACCTCAACTCGGAAGGCAAACCCAAGGACGACGGCGATTGGCGAAAAGCCTTTTCCACGCCGCTGGTAGCCGTTTTTAATCAACAGCCTATCCTCCTCAGCCTCGGGTCCAAGGCCCTATATGCCTACCAACCCGATACCGGAAATGAACTGTGGCGTCTCGAGTACCGCGAGTGTTACTCCGGCAGCACCCGTCCCGTCGTGGATAGTAACTTCATCTACTATTGCACCGGCTTCTCTCGAGGCGAGTTATGGGCCGTGCGTCCGGAAGGCCAGGGTGTTCTCGACGATTCGCATGTCGTGTGGAAGGTCAAGCGCGATGTCCCCGTGAAACCGTCCATTCTTTTGATCGGCCAATCGATTTTCATGATCGATGACAACGGCGCCGCCACCTGGCTCGACGCCAAAACCGGCAAACGCGCCTGGCGCGAGCGACTCGAAGGCCATTACTCGGCCTCGCCGGTTTGCGCCGAGGGCCGGATTTACTGTTCGAGCGAGGAAGGCCTAACCACGGTGCTCGAGGCGCAGCCCACCTTCAATGGGCTGGCAACCAACCGCTTGGACGACGGGTTCATGGCCTCGCCGGCCATCGCGGGCAAGGCACTCATCCTGCGCACCAAGACCAGCCTCTACCGCGTCGAAAAGCCTGATTAAGAACCCTTTTTCGACCCCGGTTCTTTGCGAAACAGGACCACATCAGATCCGTAACTCAACTGGTCCTCGTAGCGCGGGTCAGGCATGGCGTCTCCGCGAACAAGCCATGAATCCGGCAGGCTCACGTCCAATCCCTGGTCCATGAGGTCTTTGCCTAAAATGAGGCGGTCGCGGCCGGGGCGTTCATTCAGGCTGGTTACCCGGTAGGTCGATTCCGGGTCGAGCCCGCGCAGCTTCAGGCGGTTTTTGGATTCGTTCCCGCCGTTTCGAAACACGAACAGAACCGCCTCCGAGGCATTGCCCTGCGCGTACTGAACTGCGGACCAATTTTCCGGGGTCTGCAGTTTGGGGTGGTACACATCCTCGGTGAGCAAATGCCGGTAAAGCTTGTAGAACAGCAAGTTCCGCTGGAATGCCTCGATGTAGCCGGGCGGCGCGTCCGAGAGCCGTTGCGAGACCATGCCGTTGATGTTGCCAAAGACAAATCCATGCATGAAATGTTTGCGCAGATGATAATCGAGCGCAGAGGCGCTGTACCAATCCCCCGTCAACTCGGTCTTCGAACTGTACAGTGAACCCCACACATTGGGGCTGACCATTGGCCCCGTAATGAACTCGCACTGGTAACCGCCCGGCAATAACGTGCCGGGGCCGGGATTCGTGCGGGAATACTTGAGCGACGGCTCGCATTCGAATCCCGAGAGCGACGGAAACTTCGATGTCAGATAGGACCAAATCTCCATCTTGCCTCGCCACGCCGCGTAAGCCCCGTTCCGCCGGGTGTGGCCGTGATCGGTCCGGTTGCAATTGTAGCTCACCGTGCCGGATGGGTCCCACTTGAGCCACTCGAGGTCCCAGTCCTTGATGATGCGTGTCAGGTTCTGCTTGATCCAAGCGACCACCTCCGGATCACCCAGGCACAGCTCGGTCATCGGCGCCAAAGACGGATGCCGGCTCTCGAGCACCCTTCCGTCGATCTTCGCCAGCCACGAGTCGGGTATCTCGCCCGATGCCACCCGCCTCGAGTCCACATTGCCCGGATCAACCCAGATGCCAAATTTCATGCCGGCATCGCGGACCCGTCGCGAAAACTTGCGCATCCCATCCGGAAACTTCTCCGGACTCGCCCGATAACTGCCCAGACCCGAACACCAATCGTTCATCCCGGGCACGGTCGAGCCGCCCTCGTACCAGCTTGCGTCGTGGTAAAAAACATCAAAACCCAACCGGCGCGCAAACCGCATCTCGTCGAGCAGGATTTCCTCGCTGTTGGGCACGGTGAACCAGATGCAATACGCCGCCAGCGGCGCATCCTTGACCGGTGGCAGGAACATAAACCGCTTGAGATAACGAAAGGCCTCGTTGCCCACGTCGTCAGGGTCGCCTCGACTCATAGCCAAAAACGTAATGGGCGTCTCCGCCGATTTCCCCGGCTCGACCTCGAACGCCGGCCCGTTCGGCGCTCGGCCGCCACGAAAGCCAAATCCGGAAAGCAAACGGACGCCATTGGTTTGCGGAATTGTATCCAATCGCCATTGCAGGATGCCGGCGCCCAGGTCGCCCCCAACCAGGAGCGACTCCGGGCCGTGCTCCAGAACGACCCAATTGTTAAATTGCTTCCGTACCGACAGCACGCCGCTACTTCGGAATCCATGCGACCCTTCCGGGGCAGCGGTAAACACGCTTGGTTCCTTGTCTGACAACACGAGCTGAAGGGGATCAATCCGCCGAATAGGGATCAGATTTCGCTGGCCGTGATTCTCGAGTCGCGCCGAGAATTCCACCACCGCCGCCCCCGGATACGCGCGGACCAGCAACCATAGCTTAGCCCCACTCGAAGCCTCGACCGACACGATCCCGAGCTCGACTCCGCCATTCGCCAATCGCTCGACCCGATCGGTGCTGTAGCGAAACTCACCCACGCCGCCCAAGTTTGAATCGGCTTCGAGCATCACGCCTGTTTCCGATTGCCCCACCGCCCATTCCTGGCCGCTCGCCAGGCGCAGTGAGACCAGGCGTATCTGGCCGGACGCGGTATGTTCAAGCCCGAATTGAAGGCGGCCATTGCCCATCGACCAACCATTTGGCAAACGCTGCACCTGCACGTCCGCTCCTAATAGGGCCGTCGAGCAGATGATCCAACCGGCTAAGCTGAGTCTTATTTTTGTTTTCATGGTTTTGTCGATTACCAGGTTACTACATAGCGCCCGGCATCGGGCTTGCTGAAGTTTATCCAAAGCCGGCCTTGCTCAACCTTGAACTCGGCCGGTCCAAGGTCCAGCTTTCCTTCGGCATCGAAAGCGCGGACCTGGACCTTCGCCAAATCAGCGAGTGGCGCGACCGACGCGATATCGATCGAGGCGCGAAAAGCCAGGTTGCGCGGATAGGGAAATACCACCGGCGCATCCTCGTGGCGCGGCT
>JAMCZD010000014.1 GCA_023473405.1 Candidatus Omnitrophota bacterium | reverse complement strand
GGCGTGCTCACCGTGCATCTGGCCAAGGCCGAGAAGGCCAAGCCGCGGCAAATCGAGGTCAAGGTCGCCTGAGCGGATGCAGTGGCAAGGCGGGCAAACCCGCCCGTTCCTTATATCGGAGTGCGTGCTCAGGCTCGCGACACGAAACGCCGCGCGCTGGAGAGTTTCCCGGTCGACAGCCTGGTGCATAGTGCCATTCAAGAGATTTCCCTGATACTTCCCGCGTGACCCAACCGTGACGCGGAATGAGAAATGCGACTCTACCTGATTAATCCAACCAATCCGCTGGTCAGCAGCGTCAGCGCCAAGGAAAGCCGCTGGAATCGTTACCGCGTTTGGAAACCGCTCAGCCTGATGGTGCTCGCGGGGCTGACCCCGCCGGAGTGGGAAGTCGTCATCGTGGACGAGAATTTCGGTGCACCGGACTACCCGGCCATGCCCCGGCCGGATTTGGTCGGTATCACCGCGTTCACCTCGCAGGCGCCCCGCGCTTACGAAGTGGCCGCTTATTTCCGGCGCTTGGGCGTGCCTGTCATCATGGGCGGCATTCATGCCACTATGTGCGTGGACGAGGTCATGGCGCGCGTGGACTCGGTGGTCACGAGGGAAGCCGAGGGCATCTGGCCGCGCGTTTTGGAGGACTTCCGGCGCGGCGGCCTGAAGCGGCAGTATGACGGAGGGCATGCGGACATCAACGATTTCGCGCCCGCCCGACATGATCTGCTGCCCGAGGGATATGCCTTTGGCGCCATTCAGACCACGCGCGGTTGTCCATTGAACTGCAACTTTTGCAGCGTGACGACGTTCAATGGGGCCCAGTACCGCCAGCGACCCATCCCGGAGGTCGTGCGCGAATTCCAGTCCATCCGCGAGAAGCGAGTTCTGGTGGTGGACGACAATCTCATCGGCACGCGCCCGGAACACGTCGCCCGCGCGAAGGACTTGTTCCGCGCGCTGGCTGAGGCAAACCTGCGCAAGCAATGGATTGCCCAGGCCACCATCAACTTCGCTGACGACGAAGAACTGCTGAGGCTGGCCGCGCAGGCCGGATGCCGCGGCGTCTTCATCGGCTTCGAGTCCCCATCGCCGGAAGGGCTTCGGGAAGTGGGCAAGAAGTTCAACCTGCTAAAAGGCCGGGACTTTCGCGCGTCCGTAAGGCGCATCCAGCGGCACAGCATCCTGGTGGCGGGTTCCTTTATCATCGGATTGGATGTTGACGAACCGGGCATCGGCCAACGGATCGCCGAGGCGGCAAGCCAATACGGCGTGGACAACCTCAACACGCTGTTTCTTACGCCCTTGCCCGGCACGCGCCTGTGGGATCAGATGAAATCCGATGACCGCATCGCCCTCACCGTGTTTCCCGAGGACTGGAAATACTACACGCTGACCTTCCCGGTGGCGCGGTACAAGCACTTGTCTCTGGAAGGCATCATCCAGGAGATGATCGCCTGCAATCGGAGCTTCTATTCCATGCCGCGCCTGCTGGGCCGGGTGTGGGGCAGCTTGTGGCGACGCGGCAAGCCCGTGGTCAGCCTGGTGGCCAACCTCTCCTACCGGAATAACAGCCGCCTGGATCGCAAGGCCTACGCGGACCTCCGGCGCCAGTGGCGCCCTTTTCCCGGCACCAACCCAATACAGATGCAAACCACGCCTGAACGAATATGAAAACCACCCTTCGCTTTCTGAGCCTCAACCCCCAAGCCACCTGGCACCGCCAAGTGGAAGAGCAACTCAAACACCGGTAGGGTTTCACCCCATAGCGGAGGACCAACGAATGGCGTAGCGTAAGATCAGTGGTAAAAGAGAGAGCGCAAAACGACAGAAAGCCAAACATGCAAACCAGACACTCGGGGATAATTGAGACGGCAAAAGATGGGAATGTTGCCGGGATCAAAGGGACGGGTGAGCTTGTCCAGGTGACGGTCAATGCCGTTACCAAGGTGCTCGCCACAACGATCAAAAAGACCGGCAAAGCGGGCACGGCGGTGACCAAGTCCGCCCCTGGCGGCAAGGTCACACAGAAGGAACCGGCGGTGGCCGCGTCCTGGATCAACTTTACTGGTGGACCGCTGTTGGCCGGCGCGGGGGCGTACCAGCCGGCGGTGGATTTGAACAAAGCGCAAGGAAAAATATGCCATTAATTACAGTTGTCATCACTCTGATCATTGTCGGAGTTTTACTCTGGCTCGTTAACACCTATATCCCCATGGATGGTAAGATTAAAAAGATAATTAACATCGTGGTGGTGGTGGCGGTGATCCTTTGGCTACTCAATGTGTTTGGAGTGTGGGACCACCTCCGCAACGTTCGGACGTCAATGCAATCGCCGGCCTTGGCCGGGTCCGCCTGCTGTGTCGTCTCACAGTCTTGAGCGCGCATATAATCGAGAGCTTGCGGCCGCGTTCCCACACGAAATGAAATACAAAAGCGCGGTGGGCCGCACCGTCGAAGCGCACCATTTATGAAACGCATATTTACTTCACCCGATAGCGCGGAGCTGGGTTTGCTCAAAAACATACTGCAGAAGGCTGGCATCCGCTGCGTTGAACTGAACGAGCAAATGTCCCAAACGATTCCCTCAGCACCATTTCAAGCCGAACTCTGGGTTGAGAACGAGGCGGACTATCCAGCAGCGGTTGCCCTCGTGGAAGAGTGGCAACGCCCGACCAACGCCGCCGGAGCTTCCTGGACTTGTTCCCGGTGTGGGGAAAAGTTGGGCAGCCAGTTCAGCAAGTGTTGGAAGTGCGGCACCAAACGAGAAGCCAAGGCCTGAAGCATCGCCGGGGAACGGCGGTCAAGACTGCTTCTTCTGCCAGCAGACGGCGCGTGGGATCGTGAGCGGCATATCTGAGGAATGGAGGCGATGGCCGCATTGGTTCGAAGCCGAACTGATGGAGGCGCGCAAGGCCGGCCGTCGAGCTGTCCTGCTGTAATGCTTTACTCGACCTCGGGCTTGTCTTTGATTTTCACCACAACGGTTGATGAGTTCGGGTCCGGGGCGGTCGTGGGAACGGCTATTAGAACTCCATCGGGACCATTTTCGGCGGTCAATCCTTTGTGGCTCGAATCAGCCAGCAGATAAGCCTCGTCGATCTTGTTTTTCAAGCCGGGCACGAGCAGTTTGCCATCAGCCGGCCAGCTAAACACGTGGAGATAAAGGGTGACACCGTTGTCGCCGGTCTTCTGAGTGCAGCGGCCCCAGTCGAGTTTTTTGAATGGGCTGGCCTGGGTTCCATAAATGGCCTCGTGATTGATCCTCATCCAGGCGCCAATTTCAACCAGGCGGCGGATGCTCGGGCCGGGGAACAGGCCCTCCGAGGTGGGGCCGACATTGAGCAGGTAATTGCCGCCCTTGCTGGCGCAATCAATCAGGTTGCGAATGAGGGTTTGGGTCGATTTCCAATTCTGGTCGTGTTTGTTGTAGCCCCAATGATTGTTCATGGTCATGCACGATTCCCAATCCACGCCAGGACCAAAGCCGGTGGGTGGGATTTCCTGTTCGGGGGTGCCGTAATCGCCCACGCGTTCTTTGCCTTGGTCCATGCCGGCCATGCCGGAGCGGGCCTTGCCGACGCGATTATTGATGATGATGTTGGGTTGGAGGCTCCGGACGTAGTTGTAGAGGTCGACACCGCGCTCATGGGTCCAGGGTTTTTCCCATTCCCCGTCAAACCAAAGAATCCCGATGGGGCCATAACCGGTTAAGAGTTCCTTGAGTTGGCCTTTCATATAAGAGACGTAGCGGTCCATATTCGGTTCACCGGTGGCCAGGTCATTCCAGGGGCGGCGTTGCGCCCAGTCCGGGTGGTGCCAATCCATGATGGAATAGTAGAAGCAGAATTTCAGGCCCGCTTGCTGGCATGCGGCTGCCAGTTCCTTCATCGGGTCCCGCTGGAAAGGGGTGGATTTGATGCACCAATCAGTCAAACCGGAACGGAACATGCCAAAGCCGTCGTGGTGTTTGCTGGTAATGACGATATAGCGCACGCCGGCGTTTTTAGCGAGGCGGACCCATTGGCGGGCGTTGAATTTGACCGGATTGAATTCCTTGGCGAACCGCTCATACTGTGAGACCGGCATGTGGGTTTCTTCCATGAACCATTCGGCGTAATTGGTTTTGCCTTGCCATTCGCCGGCCGGCACGGAATAGACGCCCCAGTGGATGAACAGGCCGAATCGAGCCTCGCGGAACCAGGCCATGCGCGCATCGTGTTCGGCAGCGGTTTCGGCATTGGCAATCGGGGTAGCCCCAATCAGGGCAACCATTAAGGAAAGCAAAATGGTGGTTTTCATATTTAATCAGCCGTCCAATTCAACGCGATAACGCGGTTTGACTCAACTGAAATTATTTTCTTGGCAAGGCATCAAACAGGTCCAAGATGGTTGTCTGTTCTTTGAATGGGTCGCGGTTATGAGCCGCGGCAGCAGGCAATCAAACACCAGGGAACCTCGTGAAAATCGAGGACGGTTGCGCCACTGTAACGGGTTACAAGCTCCCACAACCACTAGCCGTGAGAAGGCCGGGAAGGAGGGAGTGAGGTTCGATGCCCGGAGTCAGGAGACCGGTTTGGTTGCGCTCGTCGGGTGAGTTGGGCACAGAAACCCCAGCGAACCACTTCTCCGTCAAAGAGAAGGATGAGACCAGTCCACCGAAGAGTGTTCGGGGAACTCGTTGAATGCCTTCATTCGCCGTTTTGTCGGAGTCTGAAGGTTTTTTATTTTCCGGAATCGTAACTGTTCAGGCGTGAGGCAGACCGGATGTCTGCCGGGTCACGGAACCGCTGGCGCCACGTTCTCGGGAGCGTCGCAATCTCGGGCCGGAGGCCCGTTTAACCGGCAGACCGGAGGTCCGCCCCACGCTGCAGATTGATGAAGGTTTATAAAAAACCTCGGACTCGACGCTGGTCTCTCAAAGTTAACCTGGGCGGCGATTGAATCGCTGTCCGAATTGAAAGATCAAGACGATGTGTAAGGTTGAGATTTTAGTGCTGGCGTTGGCCGGTTTGTCCGGCATGGTAATTGGACGTGCCACGCCGTTTGCCGACCAGGTGGTGGCCTATCAGCCGGGAACCGGCTATACAAAGGAGTACGGAACCGATCTGGGTTACACCAACGCGGCTGCCGCCCTGGGCCAACCCTCCCGCCAAACGGTGGACCCGACTCCCGTATTTGGCGGCACCTTTCCGGTGGACCCATTTAGTCCGCCTTACCTGCGGGATCAATTGGTATCGCTGGGCGAGGGCGGTTCCCTAACGGTGCAGTTCAATACCCCCATTTATAACGATCCAATCCACCCTTACGGATTGGACTTTATCATTTTCGGGAGCGCCGGATTCCTGATCACGAACGGGGATTACACCGGCGGAGGGGTCACGGACGGTTCGCTCCTGGGAAACCTGAACGGCGCCAGCCGGGTATCGGTGAGCGAGGACAACATAACGTATTATTCCTTGAACCCGGCTTTCGCCCCGGCCGTTGATGGCAATTACCCAACCGATGGGAATGGCGACTTCACAATGCCCGTGAATCCTGCCTTGGGCCAGTCCGATTTTTCAGGCAGCAACCTGGCTGCGATTCGCGCGCTGTATGCCGGCTCCGCCGGCGGCGCAGGCTACGATCTTGCCTGGGCGCAGGATGCTCAAGGAAACAGCGTTGACTTGTCCCGCATTCAGTATGCGCGCGTGGATGTGCTGACTGGTCATGCGGAGATTGACGGTTTTGCGGCCGTAGCCGCTGTGCCCGAACCCAGCGTCACTCTACTGGGCCTGGTCGGGACTGCGTTGTTCTGGCCGTGGCTTGGACTCCGGTCGGCGGCCAGGAACAAGGCGGTTGCCCATTGAAGATTGAAACCTCGATATTCGACTCCATGCGCCTTTTTTACTACTTGATTTTCGGGGCATGCATCGCCACAAGCATCGGCGCAACTACGATCCAGCAGGATTTTGCGCACGACCCAGCCATGGATGGTTGGCGGGTATTTGGCGATCCATCGCTGTTCCAGTGGAACGTAACCAACGAATACCTGGAAGTGACGTGGGATTCGTCGCGGGCCAACAGTTATTTCTATCATCCGCTGGGAACGGTTCTGGCTAAAGAGGATGACTTCAAACTCGAGTTCGACCTGGTCCTGCGCCAGGTTACTGTTGGGTTGACTCCGGGCAAACCGTATGCCTTCGAATTGGCTATCGGTTTTATGAATCATCAAGACGCCTTTCGCGGCGATTTCCGCCGCGGCACCGGCACCGGCTCGCCTAATTTGGCTGAGTTCGATTATTTTCCGGACTCGGGATACGGGGCGACGGTATGGCCGGCGGTGGTATCGACGAACGGCATGTTCAATTACAGCGGTAGTACGGACTACACCATCGTCGAACTGCCTTTGGACGAGAAGCTGCACGTTCAGATGATCTACCTGGCAAGCGAACAAACCGTGACTACCGTAATCACCCGCCAAGGCCAGTCCATTGGCCCGATCAACCCGGTCCATCTCAGCACCGCCTTTACCGATTACCGGGTGGATAGCCTGGCCGTGAGCAGTTATACCGACGACCGCGCCACGGGGTCCGTATTCGCCAAGGGTGAAGTGGATAATTTCATCGTTACTGTTCCGGACCCGCCGGTATCGAACCTGGCGCTCTCGGTTACCAATTCTTGCCGCCAGGTGCAATTTGCCGGGAAGAGCGGTTGGCTATATATCTTGGAAGGCTCGACCAATCTTGCCACCTGGACCCCGCTGGTGGAACATGCTTCTTCAACCAACCATCTATTGACACTTGTTGATACCAATGCCCCATACAACCCGGGCTACTATCGAATCCGCGCGGAGCGTCCGTAGTTCGCCTGGTTCAGGCTCGATCGCCTGTTTTACCCTGGTTGAACTGCTGGTGGTCTTCGCCCTGATTTCGTTGCTTGCGGGCCTGTTGTTGCCGGTATTGAGCCGAGGCAAGATGACAGCCCAACGCATCCAATGCCTGGGCAACTTGCGCCAGCTCAGTCTGGCAACACAGATGTATTGGGACGACAACAGCGGCAATGCGTTCTCATATCGCCTCGGATCGACCAATGGAGGCGACCTATATTGGTTCGGCTGGCTGGCGCGTGGAATCGAGGGTGAGCGTGCCTTTGATCGGAGCCAAGGGATACTATTTCCCTACCTGGGGGCATTTGGAGTCGAGGTTTGCCCGTCGCTCGATTACAGCTTCGCCCAGTTCAAGTTAAAGGCCAGCGGTGCATCCTATGGTTATGGCTACAACCTTTGCCTCTCCTCGGTACCGAGCCAGCCGGCGGTCAAGATCAGCCGAATCACCCGGCTGTCAACGACCGCGTTGTTCGCCGATGCCGCCCAGGTCAATACTTTCCAGGCCCCCGCTTCTCCCGATCATCCCATGCTCGAGGAGTTCTATTATCTCAGCACTAATGAAGCCACGACCCATTTCCGCCACCAACAAAAGGCCAACGTCGCTTTTTGCGACGGACACGCCGACCTCGAAAAGCCTGCCACCGGTTCCCTCGATCCCCGGCTGCCCAACCAATGGATAGGCCGTCTGCGCCCGGAAATTCTGGTGGTGCCATGAACTTGGAATTGGGGGCATGGCTTAAGGCACTGCCTTGATTTGTCTATGGGATATGAGATAGGATGGGTTCATGGTTCAACTCAGCCGCGTATCTTCGGGTGCAGCCGCACTGATGGCCTTAATGGCGTTGTTTCATCCGCCCGCCGAATCGAAATTGAAGGCGGCTGAAGCATCTTCAGCCAACATCATGTTCGCCTTTCAAGCCATTCCCGAGGCTCACTTCCAATTTGAAGGTGTCCTGGGTGAGCGTATCCGCGCCAATATAGACCACTGGCTCCTGATTGCCCCGGAGGCAAATCCAGGCATGCTGGAGATGTTCCGGATGCGGGACCGCCAACCGGCGCCGAATCTTGTTCCCTGGGCGGGCGAATTTGTGGGCAAGTATCTGATTTCAGCCATCCAAACCCTGCGCCTAAGCCAAAGACCCGAACTCAGCTCCACTGTGAGGCACACCATAAAAGAACTTATCGCCGCGCAAGATGAAGTCGGTTACCTGGGCCCATTTCCCCGGGCGAACCGGCTGCTGGGGAACTGGGACCTATGGGGGCATTATCACTGCATGATGGCGCTGCTGATGTGGCACGAGATGAATGGAGACGACGCCAGCCTGACCTCGGCTCGACGCATCGCCGACCTGGTTTGCGCCACCTTCCTCGAGACCCCGAGGCGGATTCTGGACGCCGGGTCGCCGGAAATGAACATGGCCAGCATCCATAGCTTGGGCCGGCTTTACCGAATCACGGGCGAACGGCGTTATTTGCGCATGATTCGCGAGATTGAAAAGGACTGGGAGAAGGCCGGCGACTATTTGCGCACGGGATTGGCCGGCAAGGAATTCTACCAAACACCGCGCCCGCGCTGGGAAAGTCTGCCTGACTTGCAGGGTTTGCTCGAGCTGTACCGGATTACCGGCGCAGCCAAATACCGCCAGGCGTTCGAGCATCATTGGCGCAGCATCATGCGCTGGGACCAAAGGAATACCGGAGGATTTTCCTCCGGCGAACAAGCCACGGGGGATCCTTACGCCCCCACAGCCATCGAGACCTGCTGCACGGTGGCCTGGATGGCATTATGTGTCGATATGCTCGAGCTTGCCGGCGATCCTCGAGTGGCGGATGCCCTGGAGTTGGCTGCCTACAACGCCGCCGCGGGGGCGCAACATCCCAGCGGCCGATGGTGGACTTATAACACACCGATGGACGGCGCGCGCGAGGCCTCCGCCCATACCATCGTCTTCCAGGCCCGCGCCGGCACGCCCGAATTGAACTGCTGCTCGGTCAATGGCCCGCGCAGCCTCGGCATGTTATCCGAATGGGCGGTCATGGCCGCGCCCGACGGACTGGTGGTAAATTACCTGGGGCCGGGTTCTTTCACAGTCCGGCTGCCTAACGGAACCGCGGTTTCGCTGGAGTGCCACAGCGATTATCCGCGCACTGGCCAAATCCAATGGCGAATCACGCCGGCCGAGTCCAGGAAGTTCAAGCTCATGGTCCGCATCCCTGCCTGGGCCGGGGCCGTTTCGGTGGCATTGAATGGAATGGGCGCGGACAAGGCGCAACCAGGAAGTTACTTGACCCTGGATCGGGTTTGGGAAAAAGGAGACATCGTAACGATGGACCTGGACTTGGCGCTTCGTTTTGTTCCCGGGGACAAGGAGGCGGCCGGCAAGGTCTCGCTCTATCGCGGTCCCTTGTTGCTGGCTTATGATCAGCGATGGAATGATTTTGACGAGGCGGAGATTCCGGCAGTCGACCTCGGGCGCCTGGCCAATGCGACAACCGTGCTCCACCCAGGCACAAACGATTGTGCGACGGATCGGGTGTTATCACCTTGGATTGAAATTCAAGCGCCATGCACCGGCGGCAAGACTCTACGGTTGTGCGATTTCGCGTCCGCGGGAGCGGCCGGAACACGGTATTGCTCCTGGCTGAAAGCGGAGGATTGCCCACCGCCCAGGATCGTGACCAAGATCCCGCATGATGGCGCTTCCATTCCCTCTGGACTGGCGCTTTTCCGCTGGAGCGGCCCGAAAGCTCCCAATCCCGCGGTAGGCAATTATCGTTTGCTGATATGGAGATCGGCTATCCCAGGCCAGCCCATTGTAGACCTCGCGGGCCTGACAAACAACCGGCTGATATTGGCGGAGGCGGAAACGCGCTCGCTCACGCCGGGCGTTTGGTACGAATGGAATGTGGTGGCGCGCAATCCCCACGGAAC
>JAMCZD010000425.1 GCA_023473405.1 Candidatus Omnitrophota bacterium | reverse complement strand
GCCATTCAAGGTGTTGACGCGGTTTCCCGGCATGCCCGTTCAACCGGATGGTTCACAGTTTGGTGTCAAGGTGCCCGGCAAAGGCGCGGTCGTATTGGATGTGACATTGAAAGATGAACCCAAATAGAGCCAAAGAACGGTGCCTTGCCGCTGGGTTGGGCCTTTGTGCCATGTCCCTGGTCCTGGTCCTGGCCGCCGGCTCATTTGGCAGGGTCAATGCGTTCGGCGCCGAGCCGGCCAAGGAGGTTACATTTGGCAAATGGATATGGGCACAATTGCGTGCCTTCGATAACACCGCCCCTGGGTTTGGCGCCGAGAAGTATCTCGCCCAACTGCATTTCAAACCGGACGGTATTTTGCTGTTCCTGGTGAACCCGGATTTTCTATTTGAGCACCAGGACCTGTCGATGGACGCCCCGCTAAGTCCCCGTTACTCCTATTATTCTGATCCGCAGGCACAGCCGTGGACACGGTACAAGATGCGCGGATTGATCGAGGGCCTGCACCGGCAAGGAGTGCAGGTTTACCTCAGCCTGATGGGCTTTACCGATGGCAGCCATGCCCCGGTGAATACCGAAGTCAGGTCTTTGACGCAGTCCGGACAGCCGCTTTATTCGATCAATCCTTTGCGGCGGTTGGCCGACGGTAGCTTTTATGAAGACGTTTTCGTCAACCAACTGGAAAAGGCCCTGCTCGGCTATGGTTTCGATGGCTTTCATGCCGCCGACGGTTTGACTCACCTCGGCCAGCCTCTCGCTTACTCGGACTATTCGGATGACATGGTCAGCCAGTTCCTGTCTCGCGCCTCGATCGAATTGCCTCTCGAGATGTCCGGAAAACTCGAGGGTAACCCGAACCTGTTCCGGAAGCGTGCAACCTGGATATGGCAGAACGAGCGCTACCCATGGATTCAATTCTATCGTGAGCGCTGGCCTGTCTTTTGGCGCAAGGTTCTCGAGGCCTGTCATCGGAACCACAAAGGTTTGATTATGAATCAACCCTTGACCAAGGACCCGTTTGAGGCCCTTTACCGGTACGGCTTCGATTACCGGGCGGTCGCCAAACTCGGCATCGATGCTCTGGTGGTCGAAACGGTCGCCGGACCGGCCCAACTGGGCGGGTATACTCCCGGCGCGGAAGGGCTCGGGGTAGCCGAAGATACCGAGTTATGGTTCGACGACGCCCTTGCCATGATCCTGACCGTCAAGGCTTATGCACCTTCATTGCGGTTGTTGTTTTTGGGCTGCGTCCAGGACGAAAACGAATTGTGGGATACGTTGCGGCAAGCCCCTGCTTTCATGGAAAAGGAATTCTTTTCGTATCCCGCCAATTTTTATCTCGAGGGTAAAGAGGCGAAACGATGCCTGGATGGAGTCCTGTTCTGCCTGGGGGACCGCCTTTCTTCGGAGGAATGGCAAAGGGCAATTACTCCGGTCGAACGCGCCTTTTCCATTGTCTCAGTCCCTACTGCGCGTCCATCCGGGATCACCGCCGTCTGGTCGGACACGGTTCTCGAGCGCCAATTGCGGAAAGCCGGCCAGCCGCGGTTTCCACTGCAAGTATGGCTGAAGCTGCTTTCACACGAAGGTGCGTTGGTCCGCTCGATTGTTCGCAGCGACTCTCTGGATGGCCTCGAGGGGCCGTTACTCGCGGTTTATCCGGAGTGGATGTCAGAAGCCGAACAAGGCCGGCTCCAGGATTGGCTGAGCGCCCAACCAACCACCCATGCCGCCATCCTGATCGGGGAAACCATTCGAGGATTCGCCTCACCAGCCATCCGCATTCAGGAGTCCCCGGCCTATCGTCCGAGGCAATGTGCATTGGTGGTGGGAGCTGGCGACACGTTCCAGGGCATCACCCATGGCGTGCGGGAAAGGCTTGCCTTGCCGGAACCAAAGACAGAGAACGAACCCATCGTTTTGACGGCGAAAAACACCAAGCCCTATTTCACGTTAAAGACCAACGAACCATCCAGCTTTCTGGAACGTCTGCCTTATGAACTGGTGTCGCGGGAGTTTGCATCCGATTGCGCGGCCGTGCTGGAATCAGCGGCGCCGACGACGTTGACGGTATCGGGAGCGAAAGGCTTTGCCGTGGAAGAAGACGCTGATAATGCCTGCCTTTTTTTGGTAAATCCAAAGTCCAGGTACGGCAGGGCCATTGTCCGCGCCAACCGCCCCATCAAGCGGGCTATTTCGTTATCCCGGTTCCCCAATCGCGCCCAGATAAATGGCGCGCGCCAGGTGAGTGCGGTTACCCCTCCGGATGGCATCGCCGTGATCGAGATACAGTTCGGGGAAAATGGAGGAACCCAACCCCAGGCAGACCATTGGCTGGCCGAGAACTATGCGCAATTTCCCGTTTCCATAGTGGTAACCTTGCTCGAGCCGGCGGCGCCGACGCAATTGGAGCTCACGCAATCAGACTGGTACTCGGGTGATTATCGTTCCGGCGATTTCGCTGTTGATCTTCCGGACACGAAGAACAACTGGCAGGAAGCAGCCCGAGGAAAACTGCCCAATATCGGCGGCGCCGCCGTGAAAGTTGCCTTGCCGGGAACTGCGATCGAGGCATTTCGAATTCGCATCCTCGATTCGCAGGATACCTCCGGAGCCATAAGCTGCGGACTGCGCCAGATCCGGCTTTGGGCAGGCACGCGGGAGATTTCGCTGGCTCGTGCCAAGGCCCAGGCAAGTTCGACCTTCCCCGGTTACGAGGTGCGGAACATCCTGCGCGGAAACCCGGCGGCGAAGAATTGACGGGCTGGCCCGGTTTATGCAAATGACTTGAATATGACCCTGATTGACTGGTTGATTGTTGGTCTTTACGCGCTCTTTTCGGTCGGCATCGGGATATACTCGAATCGCTCGATCCGGTCGGTATCCGATTATCTCGTTGCCGGCCGGAACGTGAGGTTATCGCTGAATGTGGCAACGCTGACCAGCACTGAGCTGGCAATTATCACGGTAATGGCACTGGCCGAGGTGGGTTACCGCCAAGGTTTCTCGGCGATGATGTTGGGGCTTTGTTTCTTCGTCGGGGTCACCTCGGTTGGCGCCACCGGCTTTATTATCGAGGGATTGCGCCGGCACCGCATTATGACCATCCCCGAGTTTTACGGTATCCGCTATCATCAGGGGGTTCGCTGGCTGGGCGGCCTGGTCCTGAGTTTGGCGGGCATACTGAACATGGGAGTGTTTCTCAAGATCAGCGCGACTTTTCTGGCGCATATCAGCGGCTCGAGCGCCTCGGCGGTGGGTTGGGTCATGGGGTTGGTGCTCCTGGTGGTGCTGACTTATACATTGCTGGGCGGACGTGTCTCGGTTGTGTTCACCAATTACTTCCAGTTCCTTTTCATCGTCATCGGCGCCATGGTGGCGACCGGGTTCGCGCTGCATGCAGCCGGATGGACGAACATGGTAAACACCGTGCGGGACCAATATGGCGCCGGCGGGTTTAATCCGTTTGCGCATGATGACATGGGGTGGCCTTTTGTGCTGCTGAATACGTTGGTGTTTTTCGCGGTGCCCACCATCTGGCAACCATCAGCCGCTTGTGGTCTATCCGCCGCCAATCCAACCGTGGCGCGTAAGACGATTTTGTGGTCGGGGCTGACTTTCATGGGGCGCGGCACCATCCCCATCCTGTGGGGCATAGCTGCCTTGGCCTACTTCAAGATTCACGGAGCGGACCCGGCGATGAAACCGGTCGAGGCGATGCCGTCATTTTTTGCCCAAGTCTTACCGATGGGCCTTATAGGACTATTTGTAGCGGGAATGTTGGCGACCGACATGTCCACCTATAACGGTTATCTGCTTGCCTGGAGCTCGATCCTGATGCAGGACGTCATCGCACCATTGTGCGGAAGCGGCCTATCGGATCGCGGGCGTCTGTTGATAAACCGGGTTCTGATCCTGCTGATCGGCGCCTTTCTGCTCTGGTGGGGACTGATTTACGAACCGCCGGCCTCTTTCTTTCAATACCAGCAGGTGACCGGGACCATCTACATGTCCGGCGCGCTGGCTTGTATATTGCTGGGTTTGTATTGGCAACGGGCCAACTCGGCGGGGGCGTTCGCAGCCATCGTGATCGGGACCATCTTCCCGGTGGCGAATGTCCTCATGCAGGACTGGATCGATCGCATGCCCGCCTGGCTCCACTTTTTGAAGAACGGATGGAAAGCGGGGTTGATGGCCTTTGTTTTAGCCTTCGTGGTCATGATCCTGACTTCGTTGCTAACCTTGCGGTGGGTTCGACCGGTCGTGTTGGCGGCTGCGCCGAACCAACCTACGCCCTCGCCTGTGCCACTCCCAGTGGCCGTTCCCAAGGAGCTGTCATGAGTGAACCCTGGCTGATATTTTGGATTATTACGATTGTCGTGTCTAATGTCCTGTTCCTCGGCGTGACGATTGTTGTTGCCGTGAAAGGCTGGGCCGACCTGCGGGATTTGCGGCATGAACTACGGCAGGGTGGCAATGAACCGTCCGCGCCCAACGATCCATCGCATGCCTGACCGGTGGGAAAGACCGGCATTGAGAATTGTGAATTTGTCATTGGTTATTGAAGAACGTTGCCATAGCCAAGCCTCCAATGACACAAATCGCGCACCCACTGATGAGTGCGCTCTATTCCATAGTCCGGGGAGTACCTGTCAGAGAGCCAATGCACGGAGCCGGAGGCTTTTGGAACTGGCAGACCCGAGTTCTGCCCCACAGTTCGATGCACTATGAGACCAAGCGAAATCAGCGATCCTACAGTTTTCATCGCCAGACCGCTTTTCATCGATCTGAATCGAGCGTTTCGTGACCTGCTTCACGCAATCGTCCTGGTTATAATTCTGGCTGCCGGATGGAGTTCCCTGGCCGATGCACCGGCTTTGCCCATAGTAATTCCATATCCACAATGCCTTGAACGGACGGACGGCGACCCTCTCATGCTCGGAGAGCGCGGACAGATAGCCGTCGAGCTTCCGAGGCACGGGACCGATGGTTTCCTTGGCGAATCGATCAAACTAATTGAAAGCAGGCTTGCTCAGGGCGGGCTTTCCAACCAAGCCGATCGCGTTGCCACACGGATCGAATTGGTTATTGGAACGCCCGAAGGCCAGGGCGTTTCCAGACAGAATGGGCCTCGCACGAGCGCCGCCGAGGCGGCGGTGTTGCAGCGCGGTTCACAGGCGTATGTCATCCGCATGACGCCCGGCAACCCGGCGCGCATTGAGATCATAGGCTCGGCCGGCCTGGGCGTTTACTATGGTGCCACGACTCTGGTCCAGCTTTTCCAAGTCGAATCCGGCGGACGGATAACGGTTCCTTGCGTGCGAGTTCAGGACTATCCGGACATACCCTATCGAATGAGCGCGGATTGGGTTTTGAAATACGACTGGGAAGTGAACGGCTACGATTGGGGCGATGGACTGGAAAGCTTCATCAACCGCTGCAAACGCAAGATCGACCTTTGCTCACTATACAAGGTCAACATGGTCCGTTTTCTGGGCGGCCGGATGTTGCCGGACACACCGGGAAGCGCCGAGCGGTTCAAGCGGCTCGAGCGGTTCGCGCTCGAGTTGAACCGTTATGCCGCCCAAAGGGGCGTGATCCTCCAATACTCAATGTCGATCCTGGGACGGCATTACTACAATTGGGGGAACGCATATACGGAACCCTGGTTGGAAAGTCGCGAGTATTATCCGGATGGACCGCGCTTCGATTGCATTGGCAAGCGCGTCCAGAACTGTGCCAGTTGCCCCTCCAATTTGGCCCAGCGCAAGATCATTTTGGAAAAGATAAAACAGTTCATCCGCAAGAGCGAACCGCGCGCGATTTATTTGCATCACATGGATCATTTTGCCGAGTCATATGCCTATATCAAGGAAGTCTGGACCCAAGACCGCTGCGCACATTGCCGGCAGCTCTTTCCGGACGATGAACCCATGAGCCCCCGCGGCCTGGCGGGTGCTATGGCCCAATACTACAGCGCTGTGGTCCGGGAGTTGAAATCGGTCAAAAACCCGGAGAGCGGCTACGATGCGTCGCGGGACCTTATGATCTGTTTCGCGTCGCCGCTCTACACGTTGTGTTCGAACCAGGGTTCCGTATATGCGTGTTTTATCTTTTCCAAAATGATCTTGCGCGAGCAATATAACCGCTGGGACGAGCATGGTTTGCGCACCGATGAAATGGCGCGTGCCTTGGCCGATGCCGGTTGGCCCAACGCGGTCTTCATGTTTGCGGTCCAGGGTGGTGGTTTTCTGCCAGATCACTACCTGCTGGTCTCGAGCCCTGTGCTAACCGGCATTTTTCACGGGGCGACTACACTCTACAATTTCAACGGCCAGGTGCATTCCGAGGTGCAAGTGCTGGCCAATGTGAACTATGCCTGGAACAACCGCGCGCCGGGCTCGATTGATCCGCAAGGCCTCCCCGGGCGCGCCCTGGAAGCAGCCGCACAAGGTTACGCCGGTGGGGCAAAGCACTCCGACTATCTTTACGGGCCGTTTCTTGAAACAGCATGTGAACGGTTATATGGCGGGGAAGCGGCCCCTTACCTGGCTCAGATGTACCGTCTCGAGCGCGATCAGGGACCGCTCTTGCCGGTGCTGACCGCAATCGAAGTCATACCACCCGCGGGATACGATTGGGCTGGGCAAGCCAAGCGGAACCGCCAGGCTGCGTCCCTTGTGAACCAGGCGCTTCGGGTGTGCACGGAGGAAGCGAAGGCGGATTTGGCCTGGTTATCGCGTTGCCTCGAAGCCGGGGCGCGGATGAGTGAGTTCTATGACCTGGCGTATGGCCGGCGATTGCCGGCGCCCGAACTCGATGAGAGCGGCGGCCGATTGAGGGAATGGCTCGAGCAGCAGTTCGAGTTTCAGATAACGGAACCGGACGGTGGCGACGTCGGGCAGTGGTTGGGCCTTATTACCCGCGCCTTGAACAGCGCCTCACGGACTCGATAGGATTACTCTCCACACGGAGGGATAGAGCAGAGCTTGCTCTATCTCGTGGCTGGGGATCATAGCCTGTGATAAGTAAAGACAGCTGCGCCGGGCTGATCTTGAATGTCGATCGTCAGTCCTTTCTCGAGCAACTGGCGGCCTTCGAATCGCGAGGATTGCCCGGTGTCCATGTTGGTTACCGAATACGTGGTGGCGGGATCGAGGGCGAAAAGCTTGAGGTGGGCCAGTTCGAACGGGCTGGCTTCCCTCCGGAACGCCTGGACCACTCCATCGCCGGTCTCGGGTCGATCGAACTGCCAGGCGATCCAGATGTCTTTGTCGAGACGGTAGGGAGTCATGGGATAGTAATCACCGTAATAGTTTGGGGCCAGCTCGCGCCACTGAGCCAGCCAGCGGCGCACGGCCGGGTAATCCAGGTTGGCGTGGCGCAAATCCCAGTTGCCCACTATCGAGGGACACATCTGACTCCGGAACTGGTAGGCGTCGCTGGCGGTGAGACCGGTTCCGAAGAAGGGAATCCAGAAGGCCAGGCCGTAAGTCTGGCACTGCATGCCGTCGGGCTCATAGGCATAATCGCTTCGCCACAGGGGCACGGCTCGACGCAGGTTCTCGAGTTCGAGGCGTTTGCCGCCGGCGGCGCAGATATCGATCAGGAGATTGGGATGACGGCGGAGGAGTTCGTCCAGATAGGCGAGGTAACCGACGACGTATCGATTCTCGGTGAGCCCTTGGCGGTCCGGGGCATCGTTGGCTCGCCATACGTCGCGGGCGAAGCATGCATAGTCCTGCCGGTAAAGATCGATGCCTTGTTCGGTAATCAGCTTGTCGATGTGGTTGACAAGCCATTCATGAGCGTCCGGATGGCCGTGGTTGAATATCCTTGTCTGGCCGGGAGAACCGAGGAGCCATTCCGGGTGAGTGCGCCCGAGCCAGCTATCCGGTTGAACCCGTTCCGGCTCGAACCAGACAATGGACTTGATGCCTTTCGAGTGGGCGTAATCGAAAACTCCGCGGAGGCCGTGAGGAAAGCGATTCGTGTCCACTTCCCACGTGCCGAGGAGGTCCTGCCAGTTGTTGCCTTTGTTTGGATACCACCCGGCGTCGATCCACCAGTAGTCAGGTTTAAGGCCTTGGTCAAGGTAACGATGCATGAAATCGAGCACGTCCTTTTCGTTGCTGCCTTCGAGGGATGGGAAGGTGCCGGAGAACATCGGAGCCGGCAGTTTCCCGCCGGGCCGGGGCATGTTGTGGGCCATCATCCAGCGCCGCCAGAGGTTTTGGGAGCGGTTTTGGTCACCTTTCCAGAACAGTAAAACGACCAGGGGCGTCCGCGCTTCCTCGCCAGGGTGCAATTTGAAGTGGGTGAGTTCCTGCCCTGCCGTGATCCGCAGACCTAGTGAATTGTCCCGGGTAAACTGCGCCGCCCACGCGCCGACCCAGCCCAGGCCAAAAATCAAGCCGCTGTCCTTGGATTGAATATTGAAGAAGGGCAGGTTGGAGGCGGTGGGAAAGCCGAACCAGGTGGTGAATCGTTTCTCGAAGTTCGGTTCCATCTTTGCTTCGAGCGGTTGAAAGTCCTGTGGACCGGACTCGCCTCCCACGTAATAATGCAGAATGAATTCGGGGGGCGAGCTGCGTTCAAGGCTCATGTCGAGCGCCTCGAGGTTGGAAATGATGGGGGTATCGACCGTGCCGGTGTTTTTGAGATAAACCGTCCACTCGACGGCGGGGAAGTCATCGTACTCGATCCCGGCTGAACGGACCGACAGGCCGGTCTTGGGATCGGTATAAACGACCATGTGCCGGGTTCGTTGATCATCGAGACGGCTGGCGGTACGTTCGACCTTCCAATCCTTCATGACCTCGAGGAATGGCCGTGCGTCGTAGCTAAACGAGAACTGCGGATTCGTGGTATAGCCAGGTTGCCAGAAAGGCAGGTCGCCCAACCACACCTCCCGGCCGTTGGTCAGGGTTGCCTTCGCCTCGGCCCAGGTGGATTGATCGAACGATATGCCATCGCCCGCATCGCCGATCTCGATGATAAACTCGCGCGCCCCGTCCAGCTTGATATCGACTGGCACGCCGGCTTCGCCGCAATGAAGCACGGGTGAGCGAAAGGCAACCTTGTCCGCAACCTTGACGGAGAATATGACGCTGCTCGAACCTGACGCCCGGCTGTCGACGCCGGCGATGGCGGCAAAGGACTTGCCGGGGCCGGGCAGGTGGACGATGATTTTGCTGTTTGCATGGCAGAACAAGCCGCGCCGGTATTGAACACCGGCAATCACGAGCGGCGCTCCATCGCGGGTGTTTTTCTGAACGGGACCAAGGTTCGCCAGGACTTGCAAACCAGCCCGCCCTTCGGTCGAGGGAACCAACCCCTTGAACTTGGCATCGACCCACCCGCGGGCCTCGGTCATTTCGTCGGCGGTCGCGGTGATCGACTGGGCGGATGGCGCTTGTATTGCCAAGAGCAAGGCTACCAAGAAATGGAAGAAAGGAATGCGGTCGACCCGTGACGATGGGACACACTTCGATGCAATTGGCGCGTTCATTAACGATGATCATCATGGTGCAAACGTAACGAAGTCAAACCTTAAGAGAGTCCCTGCCGCAAAAGGAGGATCGCGATGCCGCGGCGTCTTTTTTCTATTCGTGTTTGAAGTTTTATTTTACTGACTCGATGACCTTTATGGTGTGGCATTAAGATAATGCGACGGTCTGGCCCCTGATGGGCGATCGACAAGAGCCGGCCGCAAGAGGAGCGCATCGAAGCCGGCAACACAACCTTTAGTTGGAATTATGAAAAGGACGAGGCAGATTCGATCGGTTTGCATTTTGGGGATGCTTCTTACCTTGGTTTCCTTCCCGGCCAA
>JAMCZD010000490.1 GCA_023473405.1 Candidatus Omnitrophota bacterium | reverse complement strand
TCTTGGGGGGAGCGCTGGATCAACTTTGAATGATTCGGCCTGAGTGCCGCCAACGAGGATGGTAATTGAATCAACATAATCATTCCTTCCAGTTTCCTATGATTTTGGTTTCACGTCCGATGACGATTTCCGCCCAGAGATCGAAGCTGCCCGGATTGTTGGTCGGCGAGGAAGAGACATAGCGCCAGGTGTTAAGAAGGCGGCCTGTGCGTTTGCCATTGGCGTTGTACTCGATTATGTCCGACGGCCCTTTCACTGGAACAATGAAGCTGTCAACCATGCCCGCTGTTCCCGACGGGATTTGCCCGACCTGGGAGGCATTCAGGTTGGGCAGGAAGTTCCTGGGCGATTCCTTTGGATTCGATGAAGAGTTCACAAAGCCGAGCGTGTGGAAAAAGGTCTGGACCGTCTTGGTGTAAAGCGGGCCTTGCCGCGTCAAAGCCAGGAATTGGTTCGGGTCCACTGTGCTGTAATTCCAGCCGGTTAACTCATAATAGAGCTGGTTCGTGGATGCTTCTTAACACCTGGCCCCGGTAACCGAATTTGTGGCAACGACATTGTCCGGGGGATAAAATCCGAATTCGGCGTGATAGTTCTCGATAGCGGTGACGTAATTCTGGAGATCGCCTTCGACCCGCTTGAGTTTCATTGTGCGGCTGGCGGTAGTCACCAGGCCGACCACCAAACCCATCACCAGCGCCATGATCGAAATGACCACGAGCAGTTCGATCAGGGTGAAGCCGGGGCGGAAGGCATGGAAGAGACCGGCTTGCCGTCGAGGGTTAATATGCTGAGCGTCCGTCTTCATCTGGTCAGGTTCGTTGGATGGATTCAGGCATTAGGCGATTGCATCCTATCTTTTCAGGTTCTGCGCACTGGATTTGCGGCGTTAACGTTCACGTAATTCCTGTTCCATCCGTTCGCTGAGCCATTGTTTAATCATGCTCTGGTAATTTAGAAATCGCGATCTAGCCACGCGTTTGATCCGAGCCAGCATCCGCGGGTCCATGCGCAACGTAATCGTAACCGATTCAGCATTTTCCATGCCCACTGCGACCGAGGATTCCATCAGCCTCAGGTCCAATCGGTTATCGGCCCAGAATGCCGCTTCAGCGACTTCACCATCGAATAAGGGAACCTCATTCCAATTGGAGACAGCGTTCATTTATTGACCCAGCATCTGGTTCACTTTGCGTTGATAAAAAAACTGCTCTTCCGGCACGAACGGACGGGCATAGATGATCCGAAACTGCTTTCCGTTGGTGCGATAAACACTGAAGACTCCCACGCCCGATGCCGATTTGCCCAGGTTGAAAAACCGGGCTTGAACGGCGAACCTCGGCGAATCCGGCAACAACCGGACGGCGAACGGGTCTTCAAACGATTCTTCAATATCACGTGGCGTCAAAGAACAGTCGCATTCGAAGGGTAAATTTGACCAATCGAACTCCATAACGGTTCAATTGTAAATCAAATGCGTATGCCATGTAACTACAAAGTATTTACAGGCTACTTTGCAGGTTGTCAAACATGAATTTGGCATAACCGCAAATAAAATGGCCACCGAGACCCGTTCCGGTGGCCAAAGTTGTGATTCGACAGCCGGATTAGTCGTCGCCTCTTCCCCCTCCGGAACTCCCCATGCGGTCCATGAGGGTAATCAGCGGCAGGAACAATGCGATCACGATGCTTCCGACAATCACTGCCAGGCATACGATCATGATCGGTTCGAGCAAGGAGGTCATAGCCGAAACCGCGTTATCAACCTCTTCGTCGTAATTATCCGCGATCTTCATCAACATTTCGGGCAAGGCGCCGGTTTGTTCGCCGACGTCCACCATGCTGACGACCATGGGGGGAAAGACGTTAGCCGCCTCGAGTGGGGCAGTGATTGTTTCGCCCTCTTTGACGCTTTCATGAACCGCGCCGACGGCGGCGCCAATGATCACGTTGCCCGAGGTTTCCCTGACGATGGTCAAGGCCTGGAGGATGGGGACGCCGCTGCTGACCAGAGTGCCGAGGGTACGGGTGAAGCGCGAAATGGCAACCTTGCTGATAACGGGGCCGAAAATGGGAAAGTTGAGTTTAAAACGGTCAAACAACTGCCGTCCGAGCTTGGTCTTGAGGATCAGTTTCATGACGATCACGATGGCAATCACGCAACCCACCGTGATCGGCGCGTGGTCTTTGACGGTGCGGCTGATTCCCAGCACTAATTGGGTAAAGGCGGGTAGTGAAGCGCCTTCGAGCATGTCTTTGAAGATTTCCTCGAATTTAGGCACTACATACACGAGCAAGACGCTCAAAATGGTGATGGCGACCGTGATAACCGCCGACGGATAGAACATGGCAGAGATGACCTTGCCTTTGATCTTCTGTGCCTTTTCCATAAACTCAGCCAACCGGTTCAGGACGACTTCGAGCACGCCGCCCATTTCACCGGCCTTGACCATGCTGACATAGAGGCGATTGAACACCTTTGGATGCTGGGCTAGCGCCTCCGAGAAGGTGCTGCCGCCTTCGACGGCCTGAGCCAATTGGAAAATAACGTCGCGCAAGGTAGGATTCTTCTCCTGGCGTTCGAGCACTCGCAAGCCGCGCAGCAGGGGCAAACCGGCATCGACCAGGGTCGCGAGCTGGCGGGTGAAGGTGGTCATGACCTTCGTTTTAACGCGTCCGCTCAGGCCGGGGATTTTGATATTGAGATTAAACCCGCCTTTGGCCTTTTTGCCTTTGGCTCTTTCCGGCGTTTTGGCCTTCTTGCTCGGCTTTTCCTTGCCCTTGGCCGCCTCGACGACCTTGGTGGGGAAATACCCCATTTCTTTCAAGCGGCCAATGGCCTCGCTCTGGCTGTTGACCTCCAGGGTGCCCTTGGTTTCCTTGCCGCGGGAGTCCATGGCGACATAACTGAATTTTGGCATAAGAAACCTTTCCGATTTAGGCGCGTTCTACGTGTATTTCAATATTTCTTCGATCGTTGTACCACCTTCGAAGATGCTGCGCAAGCCATCTTCGCGGAGGGTGACCATCCCTTGCTCGACCGCTTTTTGGCGCAAGACGACGGTAGGCGCCCGTTCGTTGATCAGGAGCCGGACGGGGTCGGTGACCTGCATGAGCTCGAAGATGCCCTTGCGGCCCCTGTAACCGGTATCGTTGCAGGACGAACAACCGCGCCCATAATAGAACACCTTTTCGCCGATATCGTGCGGCGAAAGGTTAAGCAGGGCCAATTGATGCTCGGTCGGTTCGAAAGGCGTCCGGCACTTCTGGCAGATGGTGCGAACCAGGCGTTGGGCCAGCACGGCCATCAGAGTCGAGGAGACCAGAAACGGTTCAACACCCATGTCGATGAGGCGGGTGACGGCCCCGGAGGCGTCGTTTGTATGCAAGGTGCTGAGCACCAGGTGCCCGGTCAGGGATGCCTGGATGGCGATCTGTGACGTCTCGAGGTCGCGCATTTCCCCCACCATGATGATGTCCGGGTCTTGACGCAGGAAGGCGCGAAGCGCCTTGCCGAAGGTCATTCCCTGGGCCTCGTTGACCGCGACCTGCATAATCCCTTCGATGTCGTATTCGACGGGGTCTTCCACGGTCAGCAACTTGGAATCGATGGCGTTGATCCGCCGCAGGCAGGAATACAGAGTGGTGGTTTTTCCGCAACCGGTCGGCCCCGTGACGATGATGATGCCGTTGGGCATCTGGATGGCTTCGATCACATATTCGTACACCATTTTCGGCAGCCCCAACGTCTCAAGATCGAGCTTGACCGCCGCCCGGTCCAAAACGCGGAGCACCACAGACTCCCCGAACTGGGTGGGCAGGGTCGAGACGCGCAAATCGACCTGGCGCCCGGCGATGTTCATCGCGATACGTCCGTCCTGCGGCAGGCGGCGCTCGGCAATGTCGAGGTTGGCCATAACCTTGATGCGGGAGGTAACCGGCAGGGCGAGGTGTTTTGGGGGCGGCGCCATTTCGTAGAGGGCGCCATCGACACGGTAGCGGATTTTGAATTCGTCTTCGAAGGGCTCGAAATGGATGTCGCTGGCGCGGTCCTGAATGGCCTGGAACAGGACCAGGTTGACGAATTTGATAATCGGGGTTTCGTTGACCAAGTCTTCGAGAACGCCGGTTGATTCCTGTTTACCGACCTCGGCCAGTTCCTTGGCCATGTCGGTGTCGCCACCCAACTCCTTAAGGATATCGCCGACGCTGCCGCCGGTCTCCCCGTAATACCGGTTGATCGCCTGGTCAATCTGGCCCGGATCGGCCACGACAACCTGGATTTCCTTGTTGACCACGAAACCGAGTTCATCCAGCACCGATGGGTTCAACGGGTCGGCGAGCGCCAATTGGAGAGTGGAGCCGAAGAGAGCCACGGGCATGCATTGGTACATGCGCGCCGTTGCCACGGGCACGGTGCTCACAACCTCGGGTGTTATTTCCCGGTTCCTCAGGTCAACCACCTCGGTTCCCAGGTGATCCGCCAGGATCTGGAGTTGGGCATCCATGTCCAAGATGCCCAAGTCCTGGAGGATTTGCCCGATTGGCTTGCCGGTGCGTTCGTGTTCCTGGACGGCTTCCTCCAGTTGCATGTCATCGGCCATGCCCCGTTCCTTGAGGAGCACCAGCAGCGGGTATGCGGTTACATCAGGCATAAAAGCAATCAGGCGGCTGAGGCGGCTTCAGCGGCCTTGGCGGCCTCCAATTCCTGCAATTTAATTAAGACGGTGGTGGGGTCTTGGGCCTTGGTAATCACCTCGTCCTGAGAGATCATGCCCATCTGGTATTTCTCGAGCAAGAAACTATCCAAGGTCACCATTCCATATTTTGCCCCGGTTTGAATGTCCGAGTTGATCCGGAATGTCTTGTTATCGCGAATCAACGCGCTTATGGACGGCGTATTGATCATGATCTCGAACACGGCCACCCGCCCCGGTTTGTCGCAACGCGGGATGAGCAATTGCGAAACCACCGCCTGCAACACCGTCGAGAGCTGGATGCGGATCTGTTCCTGCTGGGTTACCGGGAAGGCGTTGACGATACGATCGATGGTCTTGGCGGCGCCGGTGGTATGCAAGGTGCCGAAGACCAAGTGACCGGTTTCGGCAGCCGTGATGGCGGCATCCATCGTCTCCAAATCGCGCAACTCGCCGACCAGGATCACGTCGGGGTCTTGCCGCAGGGCGCGGCGCAGGGCTTCGGCAAAAGTCGGCACATCAACGTTTACCTCGCGTTGAGTAATGATGGCCTTCTTGTGCGTGTGATAGTATTCGATTGGGTCCTCGACCGTAATGATGTGGGCATCGGCGCGTTCCAAGTTGATGATGTCAATCATGGTGGCAAGCGTGGTGGTCTTGCCGGACCCGGTCGGGCCGGTCACCAGGACCAAACCGCGCGGTTTGTACAGCAATTCCCTGACCGAAGGCGGCAGGCCGATCTGCTCCATGGTCAGCAGCTTATTCGGAATCTGGCGAGCCACCACCCCGAAATTTCCTTTTTCCTTGAAAACGCTTACCCGGAAGCGGGCCATGTCCCCGAACGCAAACCCCAAGTCGGCCCCGCCACGTTCGCGGACCTGTTGAATATGGTCTTCCGAGGTAATGCTGCGCATTAATTCCTCGGTGTCTTCCGGCTTCAAAGGGGGGCCTTCCACCCGGTGCAGCACGCCATGCACGCGAATCACCGGGGCGGTTCCGACCCGCAGATGCAGATCGGAGGCGTTTTCGGAAACGACCAACTGCAATAAATCGGACATTGAATAGGACATAATATAAACTACACTGCAAATGAAAAATCTTCCATTGGGATGGGGGAGAACAGGGTTGCCTTAAATCGAATCGAGGCGGGTCATATCAACCGAGGTCGGCTATGGTGGCGCGAATCACTTCCTCCGGTGTCGTCAGCCCGGCCAATACCTTCCGGGTGCCATCCTCGCGCAAGGTGCGCATCCCGGCTTCGCGCGCCCGGTTTCGCAACACGGATGACGATACCTTCTCGTAAATCAGCTTCCGGGCCTCATCGTCGATGACGAATATTTCAAAAATACCGAACCGTCCGCGATAACCGGTTTTATTGCAGTCGGGGCATCCCTTGCCGCGCTGAAAACTCGCGCTGGCGGCATTGGACGGATCGATACCAAGGGCCTTCAACTCCGCCTCGGTGGGAACGTAGGGTGCCGCGCACCGCTTGCATACCTTGCGCACCAACCGTTGCGCCATCAGAGCCCGGGTGGACGATGCCACCAGGAAGGGTTTCACCCCAATGTCGATCAACCTGGTCACGGCGCTGGGCGCGTCGTTCGTGTGCAGCGTGGAAAACACCAAGTGCCCGGTAAGGGATGCATTGATGGCGATGTTGGCGGTTTCCAAATCGCGGATTTCACCGATCATGATCACGTTGGGCGCCTGGCGCAACATGGCTCGCAACGCGCCGGCAAACGTCAAGCCCACCGCCTCACTCACCTGCACCTGGTTGATCCCGGACAGGATGTATTCAACCGGTTCCTCCACGGTGATGATCTTGCGGTCGGGCCGGTTGATATAGTTGAGCACCGCATACAAGGTGGTGGTCTTGCCTGATCCGGTCGGCCCCGTGATCAGCAGAATCCCGTCCGGCAACCCAATCAACCGCTCGAACGTTTGCTGGTCATCCGTGAAAAACCCCAATTCCGCCAAGCCCAGCTTCAGTCCTTCCTTATCCAGGATACGCATGACGATACTCTCGCCGTGGTTGGTCGGAATGCAGGAAACGCGCAAATCAATGCTCTTGCCGCCCACCGCCATTTGAATACGCCCATCCTGCGGGATGCGCCTTTCGGCGATGGACATGTTGGACATGATCTTCAAACGGCTGATGACGGCGGCTTGGAGCCGCTTTGGTGGGCTCTTGATTTCCTGCAAGAGACCGTCAACCCGGTAGCGCACCCGGAATCGTTTCTCCAGCGGTTCGAGGTGAATATCCGAGGCCCGCATCTTGAACGCCTCGACGATCATCGTGTTGACCAGCTTGATGATGGGTGCGTCCGCATCCACCACCGAACCGTCATCGGCGGCCGCCCCGGACGGCGCCATGGTTCCCAGGTCCACCTCGCCTTCGGTGATGTCCTGGATCATCTTGCCGATAGAATCGTCGCTGCCGGCGTAATACCGGTTGATGGCGGCTTCGATGTCCTCTTCCGGCGCCACCTGCACCTGAATTTCCTGGTTAAGCAGGTGATGGAGGCTGTCGATGGTATCCAAGTCAGCCGGATCACTCAGCGCCACCGTGATGCTGCCGTTGTTGCGATAGACCGGCACCACTTTGTAGCGCTTGGCAATATGGCGCGGGATGGCGGCGAGCACTTCGTCCGAAAGCCGGATATCGCTCAGATTAACCACCTCCGCCCCAAATTGCGCCGCCTTGGCCCGGGTGACATCGGCGGGTTTGACCACCTTTTGCGCGACCAATAAATCAACAACACCCTGGCCAGTGGAATCCGCCTCCGCGCGGGCGGCGCTCAACTGTTCGTTGGACACCACCCCCATGTCCACCAGGAAATCAACCAAATAATCGTCTTTAGCTGCCACAAGTCTCAATTCCCCACGCGAGTATCCGAATGGGAGTTGCCGCCATCATACCTTTCCGCCGCCCAATGTCAAATGCTGACAAGAGTAGGACTCAAGTTACAGCAGGAAATCGGCCAGGTAAAACGCATTTTTCATTTCTCCTCGATTCTCTTGAACCGGCTTGATTCCACCGCTTGTTTACCGTCCTTGCTCAGCATGACGATCAGCGCCGCGGTCCGAGGCAAGGACTCGACCAGCTCCAGCCCGCGCCGCGCGCCCAGAAC
The DNA here is from genome assembly GCA_023473405.1 of Candidatus Omnitrophota bacterium. GTDB lineage: Bacteria > Verrucomicrobiota > Verrucomicrobiia > Limisphaerales > UBA1319 > JAMCZD01. The sequence continues at coordinate 2,121 of JAMCZD010000490.1, read as the reverse complement.
GCTCACGGCCGTTGCCAGGCTGTCGCTGGTGGTGGCGTTCGGGGCTACAATCGTTACGCCGATCCGTTCCGTCAGGCCCATGCCGGTCTCGGGATTTACTATATGTGAATAGCGGCGTCCGTTGATCTCCACGTACTGTTCGGTATCACCCGAGGTCGAGACAGCGGCGTTGCGCAATTTGACCTCGCGGGTCAATCCTTCCTCCGGATGATCGATCGAGGCAATACCGATAGACCACCCTGAGCGTCCGGGCGGGGGGGCTCCCAAGGCAATATCGCCGCTGGCGGCCACCATGGCCCGGTCTAATCCATCGCTTTTCAGGATGGCCAGAGCCTGGTCCGCCGCCAAACCCTTGGCAATTCCGCCCAAATCCAGTTTCATGCCCGGCACCGTCAGGGTCACCGTATGTTTGCTGAAATCCAGGACGAGTCTTTTGCAACCCACCGCGCGGCGCGCCTCGCTGACCGCTTCTTCGGTTGGCAAGACCCGGGTCTTGCGAGCCGTTCGCCAAAGCCGGATTATCGGCCCCACGGTCACGTCAAAGGCACCGCCCGTCGTTTCCGAGACCAATTTGGATTGCGCCAGGATATCGAATAAATCCGAGCTCACCTGCACGGGCGTCCCGGCCGGCTGCCGGCACAGCCGCATCAGCTCGCTTTGCGGATCGTAATCGGTCATCATGTCATCCAGGGCCTTGATCCGATTGAAAGCCAGCTCGGCCCCGTGGTCTGCCGCCGCCTGGTCCGGCGCGTACATCACGATCCGGAATACCGTCGCCATGTGCAGCTCGGCGTAAGTGAAACGCTGCAGCGCCGGTGTCGAGTCGACCGACTGGCAACCCGCCATCGCGAGCCCAAAGCAGAATCCCAGACACAAACTGGACCAACGGAAACCGATCATTTGCATAAATCCAACTATTCACAGACAACGGCCATCATCAAGATCAGAAGGCAAAATCCGTGCCACGGGAAGCCTCGCGAGCCATGAACGACAATCAAATCGAGAAAGACCACAAAAAAACTCGCGCCAATGTATCAAAATAATGTCCCGATCGGCCCACAAAACCGGCACACCGGGCGCTCCCAGCCGCCGGCTTTCCGGCCCTTCATTTTTCATGCATTGGCACCGTAGCATCCGGAAAAAACGAATTTCCTGTTGCACCCTCTCGTCAATTCTGTTGGAAAATATCGGTATGACAAAAAGTATGAGCACTGGAAAGATTTTGAAAAATTCTAATGGAACATGGGTCTCCCTGCTCCTCGCGTTGGGTTTTGGCCTGGCCTCAGGCGGGCTTGTCTTGACTCAAAGTGCGTCCGGAGCGGACACCCCGGCTGCTGCCACCAAGGATCTTGTCCCTTTGGACTTGAAGCTGCCGATTCCGGCGTTCATGGGAACACCCGTGGACATCCCGTTGACGGACAACATCGAGAAGCCGTCGGACAAGCCGCGTCCGCCGTTCATGGTTCCCAATGGGGTTGTCAACGCAGCCTTGAGCAAGAAGGTTACGTGCAGCGACAAGAATCCGATCACCGGGTCAGTGGAGCTGGTCACCGACGGCGACAAGGAGTCCAACGACAACAGTTTCCTGGAATTGCACCGTCGTTTGCAATGGGTGCAAATCGATCTGGGCTCGCCTTACGCGATCTACGTCATCATGATCTGGCACGCGCATAACACCCCGCAGATTTACCGGGATGTAGTCGTCCAGGTGAGTGATGATCCGGACTTCAGCCAAAACGTCCAGACTGTCTTCAACAATGATCGCGACAACAGCGCCGGTCTGGGCATTGGCAAGGACAAGGAATATTTCGAGAGTTACGAGGGAAAACTGATCGACGCCAAGGGCGTCAAAGGCCGTTACGTTCGGCTCTACAGCAATGGCAGCACCTATAGCGCCTTGAACCGCTACACCGAGGTCGAGGTCTACAGCCTGCCGGCTAAATGAATCGATGGCTCGCTCTTGTCCTTTTGCTCATCGCCGCCGGGGCCTTGGCATTGCGCCTCCCCCAGTTGTCCCGGCGGCCCATGCATACCGACGAATCGGTTCAAGCCATCAAGTTCAGGGGCCTGCTTGAAAATGGGGTTTACCGCTACGATCCCAATGAATACCACGGGCCGACT
>JAMCZD010000064.1 GCA_023473405.1 Candidatus Omnitrophota bacterium | reverse complement strand
GAGGCAACCTATCCGCAACCCTATGGCTACACCGACAACCCCAACCAACCCGAAGAAGTGAATGTATCGGTCGCGCAGAACCTCCGGCAAAAGGATGGCAAGGTCACCAACATGAGCGCCGGCGATGCCCGCGGACGCAGCTTCCACGACGGTAAACTCGATCTCGCCCCCGGCGCGGTCAATTATGGATACAACTTCCAGGAACAATGGCGCCGTGTCTTCGACCTGAATCCGCCGTTCGCCATGGTTACCGGTTGGAATGAATGGATCGCCGGGCGTTGGGGGACCGCCGGTGGACCGATTGTTTTCGTGGACCAATTCAGCGAGGAATTCAGCCGCGACATCGAGCCGATGAAAGGCGGTCACGGCGACAATTACTATTGGCAATTAGTCGCCAACGTGCGCCGGTTCAAAGGCGCGCCTCCCTTGCCAAAAGCCACCCCGCCTAAGTCTATCCGGATCGAAGCCGGCTTTGACCAGTGGAACGATGTCGGTCCTGAGTATCACGACCACGTTGGCGAGACAGCTTCACGCGACTGGGACGGCGCCGCCGGCCTGCACTACACGAATCGGACCGGGCGCAATGACTTCACCGTGCTCAAGGTGGCGCGGGACGAACAGAACGTCTATTTCTATGCCCGGACCATCGACCCGATCATGCCCGGCAATGAACCCCAAGGGATGTGGCTTCTTATCGACGCCGATCAGGACCCGAAGACAGGATGGGAAGGCTATGACTTCATTGTGAACCGGGTGTCTGGCTCCAACGGCAAGATGTGGCTCGAGAAGAATACCGGCGGTTGGCATTGGGAAAAAGTCGGTCCCGTCGATTACCGGTTGAAGGCTAACGAATTTCAGCTCGCCCTCTCGCGGCTCGATCTCGGCCTGCCCAAAGACGTTGACCGCCTGGCCCTTGATTTCAAGTGGACCGACAACCTTCAGCGCCCCGGCGATATCATGGATTTCTACGTGAGCGGCGATGTGGCGCCCGAAGGCCGGTTCAAGTATCGCTACATCGCCGACTGAATGTTGCATCCTGGCAGGAATCCATCGGCCCGCTGCCTAACCAGTGAAGGTCTTCGACGATGCCCTGGGCGAACACGCCGAGCATCCGCGGATTGCGCACAGGCACAGCCAATTTGCAGGCTTGACCAGCGGCCCGGATTGGGTGTCAATCCTTGAAAGACATGCGCGCACGGACAAACATTGGACTCATTATGAAGCGAATTCTTTACCTGTTTTACCCATTGATGGCCTTATCGATTGCTGCGTCAACCGCCGAAGCCAGGCTGGTAATTGCCGAAGGCGGTGAGGCGCAAGTGGCTGTTTTTACCGAGAAAGGCGCCACCGCAACGGAGTTATACGCCGCCAAAGAACTGGCCGATACCTTGCGCCAGGTCACCGGCGCGACGTTTGAAACGAATGAGGTGAAAGGTGAATTGCCCGAAAAGGCCATCCTGGTCGGTCCGGGCCAAATCGCGCGCGACTTGTTTCCCGAGGTCCCATTTGACCAGTTGGGCGATGAGGAGATCGTCATCCGCACCAAGGGCAAGCGCCTGCTTCTGGCCGGTGGACGACCGCGCGGAACGCTCTACGCCGTATCACGGTTCCTCCAGGACGACTGCGGCGTGCGCTGGTGGACGCCTTGGGCGACGACCATCCCGCACCGACCCAACCTCATGGTGCCCGACCTCGACGTGCGGCAGAAACCGGCGTTTGAATCCCGCGATCCGTTTTGGTTTCCGGCCTTTGACGGCGATTGGGCGGTGCGTAACTTCTCGAACAGCCAATCAGCCCGAATCAATGACGACATGGGAGGAACGATCAAATACAAGGGTTTTGTGCATACCTTTTATCCATTGGTGCCGCCTGATCCTTACTTCAAGGAGCATCCCGAATGGTTCAGCCTGATCAATGGTAAACGGAGCGCAGACCACGCCCAGTTGTGCCTGACCAATCCGCAGCTCCGGGACTTTGTCGTTGAACGGGTCAAGCAGTGGCTGCGCGAGTCACCCGAGGCGCGGATCGTGTCGGTTTCACAAAACGATTGGCATGGCAATTGTCAATGCCCCGTTTGCAAGGCAATTGACGACGCCGAGGGCAGCCCATCGGGTTCGTTGTTGACCTTTGTGAATTACATCGCCGCGAAGATCGCCCCTGATTTTCCCGATGTTGCCATCGATACCTTGGCCTATCAATACACCCGCAAAGCACCCAAGACGATCAAGCCGCTCCCAAATGTCATCGTCCGGCTCTGCTCGATTGAATGCAACTTCGGGGCGTCTCTCGAGGACCCGTCGAATGAGAAGTTCGCCCAGGACATCCGCGATTGGTCGAAGCTCTGCAACCGCCTTTATATCTGGGATTACACCACGGACTTCGCCCACTACGTCCAGCCGCATCCGAACTGGTTTTCGCTGGGACCAAACGTTCGATTCTTCCAGGCGCACCACGTCAAAGGCCTGTTCGAGCAGGGCGCATATCAGTCCAACGGCGCCGAGATGAGCGAGATGCGGGCCTGGGTCCTGGCGCAATTGCTCTGGAACCCGCAACGGGATGATCGTGCCTTGATTGATGAATTCCTCGATGGCTATTACGGCAAGCCCGCGGCGGAGTTCATCCGGCGTTACATGGACTTGGTTTACGAAGCCTCGCGCGGTTATTATTTGTCCTGTTACTCGCCTCCCACCGCGCCTTTCCTCAGTTTCAAGGTAATGGCGCGGGCTGAACGACTGTGGCAACAAGCCGAGACCGCCGCACGCACGGACCAGGACTTGCTCTGGCGAGTCCGCCTTGGACATCTGCCGGTTCGCTACGTCTTTCTTACTCAGTGGGAAAAGTTCCGCGCCGAATGCACAAAGGCGGGCGAGAACTGGCCGCTCAATCCCTCGCGCCACGCCGCTGCCGATGAATGGCTCACCGTGGCCACCGGTGCCGGTCCCAAAGGCTGGTCCAAACTCACTCACCTGAATGAATCGGGCCTGACCCCGGAGACCTTTATCGCGCGGTTCGCCAATGACCCACCTGAACCGTGAGGAGGGTAAGAGCGTTTGAGCGTGGAGGCCATCGGAGTGATCACACCCAGCGTGCTCCGTTTTCCGAGGACAAGGCGCGTGTTCGGTTACGGTTGAATGCCTGAATTGCTATAGACCAGGACTCTATAGTGTAAGGCTGTTGGCCCACGTTTTGGAATTACGTAATACCACGTTGATCTTATGTTCCGCAAAAGAATGTTTCTTTTGGCTCTCGGGCTTTGCCTGGGATGGTCCGGTGTATCTCCGACGGTGATGGCTGCACCCGAGTATCGCGTCTGCACCTTCTCCGCCGACGTAACTGTCCCGGTTGGTCACGGGATGATGGGAGGTTCCTGGCTGTCAAAGACCGTGGCCGACCCATTGGAGGCGAACGGAATGGTCCTCCTCGGAGCGGGACAGCCGATTGTATTTGTGGCGGTGGACTGGTGCGAGATTCGCAACGAGGCCTACGCCCGCTGGCAGGTGGCCCTGGCCGAAGCCGCCGGCACCGATACGAACCGGGTGATGGTTTGCACCGTGCATCAACACGATGCCCCCGTGGCTGATCTCGAGGCGGAAAGGATTCTGCGTTCGCGCCACCTGGTTGGCACGATATGCGACCTCGCGTTTCACGAAACAGCGGTTCAACGGGTTGCGAAGGCGTTGCGCGAATCATTGCCCTCGGCCCGGCGGGTCACCAGCCTTGGCCTGGGGCAAGCAAAGGTGGAAAAAGTCGCCTCGAACCGCCGATTCATACGGGCTGACGGCTCAGTAAGCTTCAACCGCATGAGCAGCACCACCGATCAAGAGGCTATCGACGCGCCTGAAGGCCTTATCGATCCTTGGCTTAAGACCATCAGCTTTTGGGACGGCGACAACCCGGTGGTGGCCATCAGCGGTTACGCCACGCATCCCATGAGCTACTACGGCCAAGGCGAAGTATCCGCCGATTTCCCCGGCATGGCACGGCGGCATCGACAACAGGACACCCCGACCGTGAAACAGATTTACTTCACCGGTTGCGCGGGAAATATAACGGCGGGCAAATATAACAACGGCGCCCGCGAGAACCGCCCGGTGCTGGCGGACCGCCTCTACCGCGCCATGGTCGCTGCCTGGGCGGCTACCAAGAAGTATCCATTGACAAATGTGATTTTTCGTCTCGATCACGTCAAGTTTGAGCCGCGTGACGGTCCCGGTTACACCCCCGCTGACCTCGAAAACAAGCTGGTCAAGGAGACGCCCCCCTTCCAGCAATGCCTCGCAGCCCTGGGCCTGAGTTGGCGCGAGCACCTCGAGACCGGTTATCGCATCGCCATTCCCTGCATCGATTTCGGTGTCGCGCAATGGCTGCTGCTGCCGGGCGAAGCGTATGTCGAATACCAACTTGCAGCCCAGCGCATGCGACCGGACAGCTTCGTGGCGGTGGCCGCCTACGGTGAGGGTGCCCCCGGCTACATCCCCACCGAACGGCACATCGCCGAACATGACGGTAATCTGAATGATTGGTGGTGGGTCGCTCCCGGTTCGGAGCCCCGCCTGATAGACGCTATCCGGCGCGTATTGGTGGTGAACGAATAGGGAATGACAATGGCAGACGGACTATTGGGCAAGACTGCTTTATTGGGCAAGATTGCTTTGGTGACCGGCGGCAGCCGGGGCATCGGACGCGCAATTGCCCTAGCATTGGCCAGGGCAGGCGCTGACATAGCCGTCAATTATCGCGTTCGAGAGTCCGAGGCAAAGGAAGTCTGTTCGCAGATCGAAGGACTCGGCCGGCGATGCCTGCCTATTCAAGCTGATGTCTCGGTGGCCGGCGAGGTAGCGCGCCTGGTCAAAACGGTCGAAGATCGCCTTGGGGAAATCGACATCCTGGTTAACAATGCCGGCATCAGCCGGCCGCAGCCTATTGAAGAAATAACGGAACGGGATTGGGACGAAATCCTGACGGTCAACCTCAAGTCCATGTTTCTCATGACCCAGGCCGTTCTGCCCCGGATGCGGGCCCGCCATTGGGGGCGGATCATCAACCTGTCATCGGTGGCGGCCCAGACCGGGGGCGTCATCGGCCCCCACTACGCCTCTTCCAAGGCCGGCGCCTTGGGCTTGACCCATTTCTATGCCGCGCGACTGGCCAAGGAGGGGATAACAGTCAATGCCATTGCCCCGGCCCTGATTCAGACTGACATGGTCATGAACAACCTCAAGGCGAAGCCGGACTTGATACCGGTGGGGCGGCTGGGAGTGGTCGAGGAGACGGCCGACGTGGCGGTCTTATTGGCAACCAACGGCTACATAACCGGCCAGACGATCAACGTGAACGGCGGTTGGTACATGTGCTGACCTGATGACCGGGAAATGGACCTCTCCAATACGAATCTGCTCCTGGCCTCCTTGATCTGGGGAAGCATTGGCATCGGCTATTTCATCTACGGCAAACGGCAACAATCCATCGTGCCGTGGATCGGCGGGCTTTTGATGATTGTCGCGTCCTACTTCGCCAGCTCCGCCCTGGTGATGTCGCTGATCTGCCTGGCGCTCATGGTCGGGGTGCACCTGCTGGTAAAACAAGGGTATTGATCGACCTGGTAATCCGGCGACTGTGGCATGTCGTGATGATGTGGAAAGCCGGACTTTGCTTAAACCCTTTCAGGGTTGTTGATTGTCGGAATTTTGTCCCATGGTAGCTCGTTCCTCGCAACCCCGAGCTGAACGTTTTCTTATGTCCTCACCATCAAGGCGGAACCAACGGCTGAAAACCGACCCGGTAAATGCGGGCGGGCGCATTGGTGGCTGGATCGAACCACACCACCGGAGAGTTGGTCAGGCTGAACCAGACCTTGGCCACTTTCCATTGAACCGGTTCCCGCAGGTCTTCACAATACTAGATGACATGCCAAAACGAGGGAAAGCCCGTGATATGGATGTTTATACCCGAAGGGCTTGGCTCGGCATCGAGCCGGGGCTTTCCTACGGGGAGTTGGCCCACCACAAGCGCATAGTTATAGTCCCTTGTAGAGGCTATCGCCATAATATTGGTAAACCATTCGGGCCCAGTGCCGGAACTCCCTTGGTACCAGGCCTCGATGTTTTGGTCCGCGGTCAGGACGAGGCTGCGGGGTGGAATGCTTCGGAAACCAAGTTACGTCCTCGCGGCCGACGTTTCCTGTCAAAAGTCGAACCGACCCCAAGCTCAAGGCCACAAATACCTTTAAGGTCCAATGGTCGGAAATCCAACCCTGTAAAAGCCGGCGGTAGCATTCGTCTGGTTCGGATCAACGAACAGGATCGGAGAATTGGTCAGGTTAAAATACCGCAAATTCGTCCAGGTAACCGGTTCTCGGAGGTCTGGTGTGTAATCGATATAAAGCCACCAGCCAGGTACGCTCTCAATTTTCATTCCCACCCCATACGAACTGCGCATAGTTTGAACGCTCGGCCTGCCAGGGGGAATCGGAGCGTTGATCACCGCGAAAGTGGTATTATAGCAGGCGGCGATTCGCACAATATTGGTCGTTAGCCAGGAAGGGAATTGATATCCTCCATAACCCCAAGCTACGGCTGATTCGTCTGCCTTCAGCACAACATTAGCGAGATTCTTACTCGCAATTGCCACCACATTACTTAATCCATAGGGCACCGTGGCTTGACCATAGGTGTTGTCCCCCCAGCCGATCACCGTTCCATCGGACTTGAGGGCCAGGCTGTGGCGGGCTCCGGCGGCAATCGCCACTACATTGGTCAAGCCACTGGGCACATCGATTTGGCCACTGGCATTACCTCCCCATGCCACCACGGTTTGGTCGGTCTTGAGGGCTAGGCTGTGGCCCGCGCCACCAGCAACAGCTATCACATTAGAAAGCCCTGCCGGGACATTCGTCTGGCCATAATTATTGTTTCCCCAAGCCACCACCTCACCATTAGCTTTAAGGGCTAAATAATGGTACAATCCAGCCGCGACAGCCACAACATTCGTTGCGTTTGGCGGAACCTCGTCCGGAGTGAGTGTGGGCGAAGCGATATTCCATGCGACAACTTGTCCATCCGCTTTGAGCGCCAGGTTATTGTTATAGCCGGCTGCAATAGCCATAACGTTGCTTAATCCCAAGGGAACATACTTGTAGTCAGAACTGTACGATTCTCCGAATGTCCAAAGCAGCAAGGAGTGGTCTGGCCTAAGTACCAGGCAATGGTATGCACCTGTGGCAATTGCCGCCACATTCGTGAGTTCAACTGGAACTCCACGCCAACCTAATCCCCATACAACGACCCTCCCATTCACAGGCTTATCTGTAATAGACCTAGGATTACCGCCCTTCGGAAGCAACGGCGTTATCGTTGCATCAACTGCGATGGCGCATAGAAAGATCAGTTGAGGGACCAGCCGAGGCCAACCGCCCAATAGCGCGAGATTCGCCTTCATATATTGCCTAATGCTTTCACTGGGTCTGCCCCCTTTACGGAAGGCTAACTGGGGAAAAAGTCACCTGCTCAATGTTTTCCCCTGGAAGGTCGGGATCATTGAAATCAAGCGTCTGCCACTTAATCTCCACCCCATTCCAATGGGCAACGCAAAATCCTGGTACTCCATTGTTTTCACCGGAATTGGTGATTAAAATATCACCGACGAGACCAGCAAAATGATCGCGTGAAATCTTGCGGATTGTGTTACTTATAGGGCAACATATATAAAGGTCTTGATCTTCCGGTATCAGGTCAATGTCCTCGGGGGTCATTACTCCGATATCGGCGAAATAACTGTATGGCGCCACTTGGTGGTCCACAGATATGGCATAAACAAGATTCGAGCTTTCCCCTCCAGTCAGAATCTTCCCAGCCCAAGGCCCGTATCGGTCTGGTTTGTTAGGAACGGTAATGACTCCCTCCAAGTGGGTCTCGATGTCCGCTATGCGGTTTGTATTCCGGTTGCCATCTATGCGCCACACTCCTCCACCATCAGCTCCAAAGTCGCCGGTTACAACGATCAGATCATGATTAAATACCCCGGTTTGGTCCACATAAAGACTCCCGCGCAAGCGATGAGCCTCCCCCTGGAGGACACACCAATTGGTGTAAATATTCAATCCGTTGGCGGTCACCTTTCCAATCACACCTGGTTGCCCGGTGCCAAAATACATTTCCCCCTGCGTGAATCCGTTTGCCGTGTTTTTGACTGTTGCCAGTTTGATTTCATCGAACAAATCGGAACACGGCGGCCTATTCATTTGTATGCTGCCGTCTGAGTCAATAGTGGCAATATTGGTCGGATGGGGATCGACAGAGTAATTTACTGACACGACTAATGAGGTGCTTGCTGGATTAAAATCAATACTCACTGGCAGGTCCAAATTTGAGGCCACGAGGGTGGAATCGGAAAAGGAAAACAAATCGTTGTCTAATATCGTTACCGTTGCCATATACGGAGAAGTCACCATATATGCTTGATCGAACTTGAGGGTTAGGCAGACCGTTTCCGTTGTCTCAACTACGGCGTCGTCAATGGGATGGACGTTGATCTGTGCCGAATATTGACCGGCTGGAATAAGGACCGAATCTGAAAGTGTTGTGTAATCTGTGCCGTTTTCCGCCGTGCCGCTGATCTGATAGTAAACGCGCACGGGCGAGTTAGTGGACCCAGCTCGCGTAACGGTAAATGTACCTTCGACAACTTGACCGTACTCGTCCTGTTCTTTGGCGCCGGGTTGGGTAGCCTCGATCCGCACCTTGATATTAGGATTCAGCGACCAATAATGGTAGCCAATGTCCACCAGATCTGTGTCCAAATCCTGGTCGGTCTTCACTGTATAATTGGACAGTCCGGACTGGCTGGCCAACTGGCTTCCCGCGTCATATAAATCGGTATCGGCTTGGTACCAATCGCCCAACGGACCGGTGGCGTAGGTGAAGTCGGTCACGGGAACATTGCCCGGCCCGCCCAGTGCTTGTATGCAGTTGCCGTAGCCATTGTAACCGGTGGTGTTGAACTGGCTGTTGCACGTCCCAAAGCTCACCCGGTCAAACAGGTTGTCGTAAATGGCCCAGGGAAATGTCCCGGTATTATTCTGAAGCTGCATGTTGCATCCGTAAAATAGGTTATTCCGCATTTTGACCCCAAGCCCGGTTGAATCGTTCAGGTAGCCCTGAATAAGGGTAATGGTGGCGCGGTGCACCAGGTTGTTGGTGAATGTGGACGTCATTCCCCGGGGGTCGCTGTAGAGGTAAGGGCTTAAATAGAACTGGCCGCCATGCAATTGGCAGTCGGTGAAGAAAAAGATGCTGAACGGATAACTACCGCTGTTGGCGATAATGACCTGGCGATAAATATTGTCGCTCAAATGGGAAATGTCGGTGAAGCGCATTCGCACCTCGGGCAAGACGCTCCAAGCACCATAAATTTGCAGCAAATGGACCGTGCCGGTGGTGCCATCCAAGTTCACCGGTTGTTCCTGGACGGCAGGGTAACGGAACAAATGGTTGAATGCCACGGATGTCCCCTCGCTATAGAGCTTGGTTCCAGATTGCAGATTCAGCCCGTTAACACCATAAAGGCAAACAGCCACTCCATTGGTTAGGGTCAGGGTTGCATTAGTCAGGGTCAGGCCTGTCCACGCATAATCAATCGGATCATTATGGTAACCACAGTCGGGCGCATCAAGATCACGGATCAGACGTGCCGAGAGAGGGGCGTCGGCCACAAACGGTGCGGTCAAAAGAAGCGGCGGGAAAGTGGTCTTTTGTCGGATTTCCGACAGAAGGGTAGGATCGATGTTGACTGAACCCACGTTTCGATATGTATCATCAGTCAAATAATGGTAACCAGCTAGGGAGTGTTTAAATACCAACCCATTGTCTTCAAACGGATAGTAAGGGGGGTCCACCGAATAAGTGCAATTATCACCCCAGTCTTCCATCGAGACCAAAAGGCTGTTGGTTAAATTCACCGTCGCTTCTCCTATGCCATCAAAAAAG
>JAMCZD010000509.1 GCA_023473405.1 Candidatus Omnitrophota bacterium | reverse complement strand
GCTACGCCGGTTGGCTGAAGCCTTTGCCGAATACCTTCACAAATTGGCTCGGGAAGAATGGGGTTTCGGCCGGGATGAAAAACTGACCAACGAGGACCTGTTACGCGAACGCTATCGCGGGATTCGCCCCGCCGCGGGCTATCCCGCCTGCCCCGATCACTCGGAAAAGCAAATCCTGTGGAAACTGCTGTCAGTGGAACAAAACACCGGCATTCGCCTGACCGAGACCGGCGCCATGTGGCCCGCCAGTTCCGTGAGCGGACTCTACTTTGCCCATCCCCAGGCCAAGTACTTCGCTGTGGGCAAGCTCGGTCGAGACCAGGTCCTCGATTACCAGCGCCGCAAACAAATGGACCTGGACGCTGTCGAACGCTGGCTTGCCCCTTACCTGGATTACGATCCGGAAAAACCGGCGTAGCATAGAACGTCCGGTCGATCAATCGAACTCGAAGGTCACGTCGCTCATGCGGCGGGCTAATTCATCCAGGAAACACAGTTCGTCGGCTTGGTCTTTGGCGGCGAACGTGACGCTGAAGCGCAGGTAAGAGCCGGCATCGTCCCAAGGAACGGTCGAGATCAACTTTTCCGTGATTAACCACTGGGCAGCCTCTTCCGCATCGTGAAAGACCACGCGTTCGCCCCCCTTTCGAAGCGCGGACCGCGGCGCCGGAACGTATAGGAAGAACGAGCCTTTCGGTTTTTTGGCTTTGAATCCGAGACGGTTGAGGACTGGAACCAGGCGGTCCATGCGCCGGGAGTATTTGGCGGCGATATGCTCGGTGATTTCGGGATGGTCGAGGCAATAGGCAACGGCGTGTTGAATGGCAAGGAACTGGCCGGAGTCGCTGTTGTCCTTGACGTCGCCGTAGGCGCGTACCAGGAGTTCGTTGCCCGCCACAAAGCCGCAGCGCCAGCCGGTCATGTTGAAGCTCTTGCTGGCGGAATGCAGCTCGATGCCCAACTCCTTGGAGCCGGGCGTGGCCAGGAAACTCAGCGGACGGCCCTCGAATACCAGCGCGGCGTAGGCGGCATCGTGAATGACCACCAATTGATGGCGCCGGGCGAAGGCGACGACCCGTGCGAAGAAATCAGGGGTTGCACTGGCGCCGGTGGGATTATTCGGATAATTGAGGACGAGGACTTTTGCCTGGGCGAGGACGTCCGTGGGCACGGCGGCGAGGTCCGGTAGGAACTGGTTCTCCGCGGTTAATGGTAAATTGAACACCTGTCCGCCAAGGTATTTCGCATGGGTCCCAAACACCGGGTAACCGGGCGTCGTCATCAGGACGTAATCGCCCGGGTTGATCAGGGCAGCCGGCAGAATGGAAAGGGCAGCCTTGCTGCCAATCGAGTGCAGCACTTCCGTTTCGGGATTGATGCCTGGCACACCGCAAACCCGGTCGAGGTAACGCGCAGCCGCTTGTTTCAGGACGTGATCGCCGTTATCCGCGTAACCGCGATTTTCGGGTTTCAACGCTTCGCGATGCAATTCCGCGATAGCCTCCGGGAAGGCCATGGCATCGGGTTCGCCGACGCCCATATCCAGGATGGTCGCGCCGGGATGAGCATTGAGGGCGGCCCGCTTGGCGCGTTTGATTTTTTCGAATTTATATATGGCGGTTGTTTTTCCGTATTGTTGTCCGCCAATTCGTTCGGCGAAGAGGTTCTGTAAATATGACACGTGAATGGCTGATTATTGGTTGGCAGGTTTTCCAGGGCTCGATCCTTGGTGGAACCGGTCAAAATGTTCTTGCAGGTTAAAATTATTCGGCGGCACGGGCGAGGGCGATTCGTTCTTCTGCGTCTCAACCCGGGGCTTCCCGGTCTCCACATTTTTCGCCTCTTCGACTTCCACTTCACCCGGGCTTTCTTCTTCAGTGCCAGCTTCTTCTTCTTGGACATCGAGGCGTTTGCGGGCCTTCTCGGCGGCGCTGGTTTCGCCGTACTCATTTACGATGCGGCGGAGGAGAGCGACGGTTTTGTCCGGCTTATTGAGTTTGCTCGAGTAGAGATTGCAGAGGTGAATGGCGGTCCATCCCCATTGCTCGGGCGACAGCTTTTGCTTGAGGACCTCTTCATATTCCAACGCGGCGGCCAAGGGATTCGCGAGGTCCTTTTCGTAAATCTCGGCAATGCGCAGTGCAACATGCTGCTCACGGGGATTCTTTTCGAGATAATTGCGCATCAGTTGGATGGCTTCCAATGGGTTACCGTTGGCCCAGGCCTTTTCGGCCAACTCGTAATCCGAGTCTTTAATGGTGTCGCCCTCGCCGTTGTAAAGGAGCCTTCCGACCCGGTTAGCCACGAAGTGGGAAAAGTCATGCCCTGCCAGCAAGCCCAGCCCGAGACCACGCTCATAAAAAAATCCGCCATACACCAATAAGTGCGAATACCGAGAGCCATTCAGGTGGGCCACGCGCGCGTTGGCCGTCGGTGTGGATTGGGTGGTATCAACGTCTGCCAATTTGACCTGCGTGGACATGAATCGGTTGTAGTTCGTGTAAAAGCAATAGCCAAACACACTGGCATTCACGAACAGACAAACGTACAAAACTAATTTAACGATGTAGTTCATCCACTGTTTCCCCTCAAACTATAAGCAAATTGCAGGCCAACGAAAAGCTTTTTCTCGTCGCCCACGGCGTCCGTGCCGTGAAAATGTAGTACAGGTTTCCCTAACCTGCTGACTTGAGCCGCTTGAGAAGCGGCGAACGGGATTGCCTGAGCGAAGCAAAGGCAAGGCTCGCAGGGACGAGCGAGCGGGAGTGAGCGAGGCAATCGCCGATTCCCAAATCGGCAGACTCTCAGGCCTTCCTTTTGAAAGTCAATTCGCCGTTCCGGGCGGTGACGCGGACATGGTCTCCGGGCTTGAACTCACCGGCCAGCAGGCGTGATGCAAGTGGGTTCAGCAGTTTTTCCTGGATAGTCCGTTTCAATGGGCGGGCGCCGAATTGCGGGTCGTAACCTTCCTGGGCGAGCAGGTGCCGGGCTTCGGAGTCGACGTCCAGGGTTAACTGTTGCTGGGCCAAACGTTGGGTTAGCCGCTGCAATTGAATGTCGACGATGGCGGCCAATTGTTCCTCGTTCAGGCTATGGAAAATGATGACATCATCGACTCGATTCAGGAATTCGGGACGGAAATGACGTTTCAATTCGGCTTTGACCTGCGTCTCCAATTCGGCCTGGTCTTTGGGTTCGGGTTTTCCGGACTGGTAAAACTCCTGGATGAGTTGAGACCCGATATTGCTGGTCATGATGATAACCGTGTTCTTGAAGTCCACAGTGCGGCCCTGGCCGTCGGTAAGGCGTCCATCATCGAGCACCTGGAGGAGGATATTGAAGACGTCATGATGCGCCTTTTCGATCTCGTCGAATAGCACCACGCAATAAGGGCGACGGCGCACGGTTTCGCTGAGTTGACCACCCTCTTCGTAACCGACGTAGCCCGGGGGAGCGCCAATCAACCGAGACACGGTGTGCTTCTCCATGTACTCGCTCATGTCGATTCGAACGAGGGCGTTTTCGTCGTCAAACAGGAATTCGGCCAAGGCGCGGGCCAACTCGGTTTTCCCAACCCCGGTAGGACCCATGAAGATAAACGAGCCGATTGGCCGATTGGGGTCCTGGAGACCGCTGCGGGCGCGCCGGACGGCATTGGCGACGGCTGTAATGGCTTCGGGCTGTCCAACGACGCGCTGTTGGAGGCGCGCTTCCATTTTCAAGAGTTTATGCCGCTCGCTCTCGAGCATTCGGCTCACGGGAATACCGGTCCACGAGGCCACGACTTGGGCGATGTCTTCCTCGGTGACATCTTCATTGAGCAGGCGTTTACCGGGGGGCAATTCGGTCAGTGCCTTTTGGGCCGAGGCCAATTTCTTTTGCAGCTCGGGAATCCGTCCATAGCGGATTTGGGAAGCGGTATTGAGGTCGCCGGCGCGCTGGGCCTTTTCTTCTTCGAGTTTGGCCTTCTCGATATCGGCGGTGATCAGGCCGGCGGCATTGATGGCGGCCTTTTCACTTTGCCACTGCGCCTTCAGCCTGGCGGATTGTTCCTTCAGGTTGGCCAAATCCCTTTCGACCTTTTCCAAGCGCTGGCGCGAGGCATCGTCTTTTTCCTTTTTCAGGGCGGTCTGCTCGATTTGCAACTGCATGATTTGACGTTCCAATTGGTCAATCTCGGTTGGCATCGAGTCCAATTCCATCCGGAGGCGTGAGGCTGCCTCGTCCATGAGGTCCACCGCTTTGTCCGGAAGGAACCGGTCGCTGATGTAGCGATGGGACAGGGTGGCGGCGGCGACCAGGGCGGCGTCCTGGATGCGAATGCCATGATGCACCTCGTACCGCTCTTTGAGGCCGCGGAGGATTGCGATGGTGGCTTCCACCGAGGGTTCATTAACCAAAACCGGCTGGAACCGGCGTTCGAGGGCGGCGTCTTTCTCGATGTGTTTGCGGTATTCGTCGAAGGTCGTGGCCCCGATGCAACGCAATTCGCCGCGCGCCAATTGTGGTTTGAGCATGTTGGCGGCGTCGGCTGCACCCTCGGCCGCCCCGGCGCCCACGAGCGTGTGCAGCTCGTCAATGAACAATACTATGCGCCCTTCGCTGGCGGTGATTTCCTTCAGGAATGCCTTGAGCCGGTCCTCGAATTCGCCGCGGTATTTGGCGCCGGCGATCATGGCGCCGAGGTCGAGAGCCACGATCTTCTTGTTCTTGAGCGTCTCAGGCACGTCACCGCTCACGATTCGCCGGGCCAGTCCTTCCACAATCGCCGTCTTCCCTACGCCCGGTTCGCCGATCAGCACCGGGTTGTTCTTGGTCCGCCTCGTGAGCACCTGCATGACCCGCCGGATTTCCTCGTCGCGTCCGATCACTGGGTCGATCTTTCCGGCTCGCGCCAAAGCGGTCAGGTCGCGTCCGTATTTCTCGAGGGCTTGAAATTTATCCTCGGGATTGGGATCGGTGACGCGCTGCGTCCCTCTCAGTTCGGCCATCGCCTTGAGAAGGTCGTCGCGGCGCAGTCCATGAGAGTGGAACATTTTCTTCAGGGCCGGTTCTCCCTCGGCAAGCAGGCCCAGAAGCAGATGCTCGGTGCTGGTATACTCGTCCTTTAGCTTGCCGGCTTCCTTTTCGGCCGCATCCAGGGCTCTCTTCAGACTCGGACCGAGGAAAAGATCGGAGGTGGTGGCGCCTTGGACCTTGGGACGGCGTGAGAGTTCCTGCTCGAGATCGGCAGTCAATGCGGGAATAGGTATACCCAGTTTCTGGAGCAGGGAAGGGATCAGGCTGTCGGTTTGTTCGACCAATGCCAGCAACAGGTGCGCCCCGTCCAGCTCCTGGTGCGAGTAGCGCCGGGCAATCTGCTGTGCCGCTTGCATTGCCGCCTGTGCCTTTAACGTGAATCGGTCCAGTTGCATGAGTAATCAATAGAACAATCCCCGGGTTCGTCAAGGGCTAGGTATGAATGAGAAGCAGCCGATGTGAGTCGGCTCTGACTCACCCTCGCCGTAGGTCCGCGGCGAAACAGGCACGAGAAAGAGTGATCAAACTGACGTTTGATTCTACGCCGGCAACGAAACCGGAAGTCCATTTGACCACGACAATGATTAAGACTATATTGATTGTTACCATGAACGCGAAGCTATACCAACTGCTTCTGTTTGCTATTTCCGCAACAGCTCTTCACCCTGGTCTGGCCAATGCGCAGGGTAACGTCAACTTAGCGATCAAGCCCGCCGGCGCCCAAATCGAGCTGAGCTGGCCTTCTCGATGGAAGGCGCCGTCCGGAGCGACGGTCTACCCGGTTTTTCAAGTCCAGAAAAGCGCTGACTTGAACCGTTGGGACTCGGTGACGACTGGTATCCGGGAAGGGAAAGGAGGGAGCTATGACGCCTTGCGCTTGACCCTCGATCCAGCGGGTCCAACCGCGTTCTACCGGGTCGTTGGGAACATCGAGCAGGTCGCCCCCGGACAGGGTGGGGCGGAGGTTTTTGGATACGGCTCGGCGTTTTCGAATGAGCTCGAGCGAATTGGCCGGATTTCTCCCCAGGATTTCGCGAATCGATACACCCTGACCAATGAGTATTTGCCCGGGATTACCTGGGACCCGACCCAGGCTCGGTTCTGGGATAACTTCAACGCCAACCCCGCTTTTCACCTTAACGACGATGAATTGGCCGTGTTCAAGCAGTTCGGGTTTGTGGTAAGCGAGCGCCTGGGATCGTATAGCTTTCCCGATGCCTTTTACCGGATATACTCGGGTGACCTGCCGGTTTTTGTCTCCGCGGATGCCGTCTTACAGGCCTGGCATCGGTCTTACGATTCCGTGTTGGAGGAATTGGAAGAGGTTTACCTGTCCCCGACCCTGGGGCAAATCCTCGATGGTATGGCGGCCAAGATACCCGAGACCTGGCAACAATACCAGGGCGGGGCGCTAAAGGACAGCATTCTTGATGCTGACTTTTTCCTGACCGTGGCCCGATCGCTCCTGGCCGGTGTATCCCAGCCGTCGCTGTTGAATCAAGATGCGCGCGTTTCCGCCGCGCTTGCCGCGATCAATAGCCAGCAATTGCAGGACTTCGACCTTTTTGGGCGGCTCCGGACGGTGGACTTCTCACAATTCAAGGTGCGCGGCCACTACGAGGCGTCCGAGGCCCTGAAGAGATATTTCCGGGCCATGATGTGGTGCGGGCGGATCGACTTGCGGATCGCCGGGAATCCGGACGAAGCCTCGCCACGCGAACTCGGGACCGCCGTCATCCTCGATCACCTGCTCAATCAATCCGGGCAATTCTATTCGTGGGCTGCGTTCGACTGGCTTCTGCAAGCGTTCGTCGGATGGACCGATTCGATGACGTTCGGTCAATTAAATGATGTCCTGGCTGCGGCAGGGGTCCAATCGCCGGCCGGTCTCCCCGATTTGGCCTCACTGGAAAACCTCCAGGCTGAGATCGAGCAAGGCCAGGTGGGCGTGCAGAATATCCGCGGCGATTTTTATAATTCACCCATGGGCCCGGACCAAATCCGCCTGCCGCGGTCCTTTACCGTCATGGGTCAGAAATTCATTCCGGACAGTTGGGCTTTGTCGAAGGTCGTTTACGACGATATCATTTGGGACGGGAACAAAGTGCTGCGCCGCATTCCCAGCGCCTTGGATGTTGCCTTTTCCGTTTTCGGCAACGACCAGGTCGTGCCGGAGTTGGTTGCGCGAATGATGGATTCAGATGGCAGGGCCTTCCGCGACGGCCTGCCTTATGCGCACAACCTGGCCGCCGCCCGCGCCGTCATCGACCAGCACACCACCGAGGCGTGGAATAGCAACATCTACATGAGTTGGCTGGCCGCCTTGCGCGAGCTGTCCGCCCCCACCACCGACCCGTCCTATCCGCAAGCCATGCAAACACGCGCTTGGGCAATGAAGTCCTTGAATGCCCAGCTCGCCTCGTGGACCCAACTCCGCCATGATACGATTCTTTATGCCAAGCAGTCCTACACTGGCGGAATCATTTGCTCGTATCCAGACGGTTTTGTGGAGCCGGTGCCGGCCTTTTGGGGCCGTCTCGGGCAATTGGCGGACCTGGCGGCCAATTTGGTTGCCGCCTTGCCGCTTCAAGGCATTGTGACGGTCAATCGCGAAGGTTGGCCGTGGCCCAAAGACGTAAACTTGGCCGGCCTTAAGCAAGGCCAGGTATACCTTTTCCGGTCCTTTGCCAATACCATGATGACGCTTCGGGAAATTGCACGAAAGGAGCTGGCCCAGGAGCCATTGTCACCTGACGAAACCGCGTTTCTCCAGGACCTGATCGAACGGCAGGACATTCCTTATTTTGGAGTGAAGGAATATAGCGGCTGGTATCCGCGTCTTTTCTATAACAACATTTTTGAGCCGAGCCCGCCCGATACAAACCAAGGCTCGGACAAATGGGATGCCCTCGTTGCCGATGTCCACACCGACGTGCCGGCCCCCATAGTCAACGATCCCGGCTGCGTCCTGCACGAGGGCGTGGGCAATGTCCATCTCCTGATGATCGCCATCGATAACGGGCCCGACCGTATGGTCTATGCCGGACCGGTGTTGAGCCACTACGAATTCGAGATGCCCGGCGTGACCCGCAAGTCCGACTCCGAATGGAAGGCCGACATCAAGGCCGGCAACCTGCCGCCCTCGCCTGAGTGGACCCGCAGCTACCTCGTGCCCGGAACCTATCAAGTGCCCGATTACATCGAATAGGGCCTGCCTCGCTAGATTTCTCGCGAAGACCGCGAAGACCGCGAGGGGCGCGAAGGCTGTTATTAAATTGATCCCTTTCCCCTTCGCTGCCTTCGTCCCCTTCGCGAGACCCTAAAACTCGACTTTGGGCGCTTTTTGTGCCCCTTGTTCGGCCTGGAAGTAGACGTCCCGTTTCCCGAATCCAAACAGGCCGGCCACCAAACTGCCCGGGAAACTGCGGATGGCAGTGTTGTATTGGCGGACGGCCTCGTTGTAACGGCGGCGCTCGACGGCGACGCGGTTTTCGGTGCCGGCCAGTTCATCTTGCAGGGCGAGGAAATTCTGGTTGGACTTGAGCTCGGGGTAACGCTCCACAATCACCATGAGCCTGCCCAGGGCACCTTCGAGCTGATTGGCGGCCTCGGTTTTTTCCGGCAAGGTTCCTGCTTGACAAATCCTTTCACGGTATTGACCAGGTTGGGGATCAAATCGTAGCGGCGCTGGAGCACCGTCTCGACCTGCGCCCACGAGCTATCGATGTTTTCATCCAGCGTCACGATCCGGTTGTAAGAACTCCACACCGCTGCCGTGACGCCGAGGGCCACAAACAGCACCACCACAACCCCTAAAATGGCGGCTATCAGACAGGATTTTTTATTCATAGGCGCTTTCCGTTACGGTTGGTTCGGCAAAATGCCCTGCTCCGGGTATTGATCAATCGCATCGATGACCACCTCGATCTGCCGGAGGTAATTTCGAAATAATTCCTCGATGTCCAATTGCTTCCAACTGGCGCGGCCGCTCTTCAGGTCGTGCACTCGTTCAAAGACTTCCGAGGGCTGGCCAAGGTGCCGGCTTAGGGCCTGCATCGCCTCGAGCTTGGCCGATGGAGCGGATTGCTCGAATAAACGCAACGCCCCGCGAAAAAACGTCAGGAAACTCGATAGCGAATTTACCATCAACGCCGCCAGCCTTTTCGAGTCGTTTCCGGCCTGAACATAGCCGGCCTGCAACTGGAGCCACTTGGACTTCAATTCGAATTCGAGCTGGTGACGCAGATTGGTCCGCGCCACCTTGAGTTGGGTCGTGACGTCGCGTCCATATAGCACCCGGTGGTTCTCCTTGATATCGAGCAATTCCATCGGAAACACATCCGCCGAACGCTCAAGACGCTTTAGCGTAAAACAAAGCGGCGGCGGATTCCCCTCTTTCATCCAGGCCCGCGCCAGTTGGGCGATCGCCTTCAATTCCGTCAATCCCAGCGCCTCGGCCACGACCAGGACATTGTAATCGGATCGTTTCTCGACGAAATCGCCCGCGGCGGCGGACCCGTAAAGAATCACGCTAATCAAGTTCGCGGGCAACGCCCTCTGCAATTGTTCCGCTAAATCTTCAGGTTTCATGTTAACATCCAGATTCACCAACCCCGGCTGGCCCCGCCGCCCCCCGACATGCCGCCGCCGAATCCACCGAATCCGCCCCCTCCGCCCCCGCCAAAGCCGCCAAAACCGCCTCCGCCAAAACCGCCTCCCCGAAAGCCGCCTCCCCGAAAGCCGCCCCGGCCAAAACCACCGCCGAGCATCTGTGGTCCCAGGAACAAACCCAACCATGGACGGCGCATGAACAAGGAAAGAAAAACCAGGAGCATAATCAAGCCGGAAATGGTTTGGAACAGGCCCGGTCCGCGATTGCGTGAGCTCGTGGTTTTCAAGGCCGGGTTTAGTGAAAGAGTAACCCCGGCGTCTTGGGCGATCATACGGGCGATGGCGACGGTTCCGCGCAGCATTCCTTCGCCCATTTGATTCCGGCGAAACCAGGGCAAGA
>JAMCZD010000251.1 GCA_023473405.1 Candidatus Omnitrophota bacterium | reverse complement strand
CAGCGTCATCGCCGCGCCCTCGGCGGACGACGTGGCATGCGGTCTGGGATTGAATCGGCTCGAGGTCCTCAAATGGCTGGAGATACTCGCCGCCCGAGGTGAGATCGAAATGTCCCGGCATGAAGGCCAAGTCTATTACCGCGCTAACGCCATCCCGCCTCGTCATCAGCGCACGGATTCATCCTGCCGTCCGGGGAAACCAACAACCAGCCCATGAGAACGAAGGAGCCGGTTGCAAAGTGCACCAACACGCAAGTGAAGCCCAGTTTCAATATTATTTTGCGGGAACTCCGGGAGCACGCCCCTTTCACTGCCCTGGGCACCCTAACGGGCGCGCTTGTGTTGGGATTGCTGCTGTGGACGCAGGCACCCCGCTCGGTTTCGGCGACGCTGTTCTGGACGTTGCACCCGCTCCATGTGCTGCTGAGTGCTCTGGTCACCATAGCAATGTTCCGGCGGCACGGCGGACACGGTTTTTGGGCGATGGTCACCATCGGTTATTTCGGGTCGGTCGGCATCGCCACCCTGAGCGACTGTCTTCTGCCTTACGCCGGTGAATGGCTCCTGGCGCTTCCGCACCGGGGCCTGCACCTGGGTTTTATCGAAAAATGGTGGCTCGTCAATCCGCTCGCCGCCGGGGGCATTCTCATCGGCTTTGCCTGGCCCCGCACCAAGTTGTCGCATGCCGGCCATGTGCTGCTCAGTACCTGGGCCTCGTTGTTTCACATCACCATGGCCCTGGGTTCGGCCATGACTCTTGCGGACGGAGCGCTGATTGCCTTCTTCCTGTTCCTCTCGGTTTGGCTGCCCTGCTGCACCAGCGACATCGTCTTCCCGCTGCTCTTCGCTCCGAGGACCGCCAATCGCAGTGGACCAAATCGAGATGGGCTGCGACTGCGGAACCTTTACCACCAATAGCAGCGCAACAAATGTATGGCTATTTCCGGAACATAAGGCTAGCGAGGGGCCATTGGAACCATGCAATTTGCCATGCCGATCATGGCGGAACCGGTGCATAAGGCCACGCCTCGATCGCAGGCCTTCTTTTAGCGTATCATGCAAGTGCTTTATTATTAGGATGTTGTAACATAATTGCGCCGCGCCTTCCCCGTTGGCACGCCTTTCGCTTTAATGGCAAACGTGACGGTGGCTATGCCAGTTTGGGAAGGCCGGGTCTCACCGGTGCTTGATGTGGCTGGGCGGTTCCTGGTCGTTTGTATAGAAAACGGGCAGGAAACCGGCCGCCGCGAGGTGTTGGTCTCGGGGGCGCCGCCGGATGTATTCGTGAAAGGCCTTAAGGAACAGGGGATTGAGATGGTGGTCTGCGGATCGCTTTCGTATGGGTTCGAACTGTTTCTCCAGGCCAGCGGGATTCGGGTTATCTCCCACGTTTGTGGTGAAGCGAACCAGGTCTTGTCGGCCCTGATTGAGGGCCGTCTGGATAGTCCCGAGTTTGCCATGCCGGGGTGCTGGGGACGCGGACGGGGCAAAGGCTTGCATCGACGTCGCCACCAGAACCGTCCATGGTGCCAGCACCAAAACGAACATTTGTGAATTGAAAGGTTAGAATTATGCCAGCAGGAAATCAAACGGGCCCATTGGGCCAAGGACCAAGAACAGGTCGTGCAGCCGGTTTTTGCGCCGGTTACAATCAGCCCGGTTGGATGAACCGGTTGCTGGGCCGCTGGTTTGGTCGCGGCCAAGGTGGATTCATGCGGGGAGGCGGACGCGGCTGGGGTGGCGGCCGAGGCGGAGGGTGGGGCCGGCGCAATTGGTTTTGGGCGACCGGTTTGACGGGATGGCAACGTGCCGCGACCAGGATGCCGCCGGGGACATTGGGCGGGCAACCGATTCCAACGCCGCCAGGATCGAGCGTTCCAGAAGTCGATCCGCGGCAAGAATTGGAAACGCTTAAACAGCAGGCCGCGCAACTCGAGACGGCCATCGGGCAAATCAATCAGCGCATCGACGAAATAACCCCCAAGACGGAACCCGCGACATGACCGGGGCAGGCGGGTTGAGAATTGCCATTGCGAGCGGCAAAGGCGGCACGGGCAAGACTACGGTTGCCACCAACCTGGCTTACGTGGCGGCGCAGGCCGGTTGTGAGGTGGATTACGTGGACTGTGACGTCGAGGAACCGAATGGGCATCTATTTCTGAAACCCGCCTTTCAAGAGGAGCGGGTGGTAAGCAAGCTCGTTCCCAGGGTAGATGCCCAACGATGCGCCGCTTGCGGCGAGTGCGCCCGCTTCTGCCAGTTTCATGCGCTTGCCTGCGTGCGGTCGAAGGTGCTGGTTTACCCTGAATTATGTCATGCCTGCGGCGGTTGCCGATGGGTATGCCCGCAAGATGCAATTGATGAAGAGCGACAGGAAATCGGCAGAGTGAGAAACGGCCATG
Organism: Candidatus Omnitrophota bacterium; assembly: GCA_023473405.1. Classification (GTDB taxonomy): domain Bacteria; phylum Verrucomicrobiota; class Verrucomicrobiia; order Limisphaerales; family UBA1319; genus JAMCZD01. The sequence goes on along the minus strand of JAMCZD010000251.1, from coordinate 7,639 downwards.
CCGGACGGATTCGCTTTGTCGAAGGCAGGCTGCGTGTGGGCGAGGCGCAAAGTCCACCCGTCATCCGCGCCGCCAAGGAAGCCGCACCAAAGGCGGAGTTGGTTCTATTTGACGCCCCGCCGGGCACCGCCTGTCCCGTGGTCGAGACGGTGCGCGGGAGTGATTTTGTTGTGCTGGTGACTGAGCCGACCCCTTTCGGCATCCACGATTTGCGGTTGGCCCTGGACATGGCCAGGTGCATGAACCTCCGGTGCGGCCTGGTGATTAATCGGGCGATGGTGGGCCGGACCGGCGCTCGAACATTGGGCCAGAAGGCGCGGATTCCGCTCCTGGCGGAGATACCCGACGATCTGGCCATAGCGGAGGCTTACTCGGATGGCAAACTGGCGGTCGAGGCGGTGCCGGGTTTGCGCCGGACGTTTGCGCAATTGCTGCTCCGCCTGGCTTCGGCGGCAGCCAGTGCCGGCGGCCTCCCCGATAAAGTGCGAGCCAACCTCGAGCAAATCGTCGATCGCCCGGCAATATCGACTCCGCTGGTTTCTCGGCGTCCTTCGAGCGGTCCGCCGCCCGTCTGTTTCTTATCGCTGCGGATGCGCAAGGCAAAGGCTGACCGCGTGCCGATCAACCCAACGGCGGACCAATAGAGAATTCATACGACCATGCCGGAACTTGTTATCATAAGCGGGAAAGGGGGCACGGGCAAGACATCGGTAACCGCTTCATTGGCGGTGCTGGCGCGTCCAGTGGTGCTGGCGGACTGCGACGTGGATGCGTCGAATTTGCACCTGGTAATCGAGGCTCGAATTCGGCGGCGGTATTCGTTTATCGGCGGACAAGAGGCGCGGATCAGGTCCGACCGTTGTGTGGCCTGCGGCAAATGCAAGGAGTTGTGCCGGTTCGACGCCGTTTGCTTCGATGGCCCCGGGAATGATTTCGCCGCGAAAACATGTCGAGTTGATCCTCTTGCTTGCGAAGGCTGCGGTGTCTGCGTCCGGTTCTGCCCCTCCCGCGCCGTTGATTTGGTGCCGGCCGAATACGGCCAATGGTTCATCTCCGATACCCGATCCGGGCCGATGGTTCACGCCCGGCTCAGTCCCGCGTCGGGTAATACGGGAAAACTGGTCGGGCAATTGCGATCGAAGGCGAGGGAATTGGCGGCGGACGGGCGGTTGATAATCTGCGACGGCTCGCCGGGAATCGGCTGCCCGGTGATCGCGTCGCTGGCCGGGGCCGACCTGGCGCTGATTGTGGCCGAACCAACGCGGAGCAGTCTGAATGATTTGGCGCGGGTGTTTTATCTTTGCGGGCATTTCGGCATCGAGACCATGGTGTGCATCAATAAATGGGACTTGAATGAATTCATCACCCGCCAGCTCGAGATCCAGGCGCAGGCGTGGCGGTCGCCGGTTGTGGGGCGCATCCGTTACGATCCGACAGCCATCGAGGCGCTGTTCCACGGTAAACCGGTGGTCGAATACGATCCGGCAGCCGGGGTTTCCGAGGATCTGAGGCGTTTATGGGAGGCCCTTCAATCACGTCTCTCGGCGTTGAACGCCCGTCCTGCTTCATCGGCGGCAAGCGGTCCATTGCCTCCCGCGACCACCCAAGCCACTCTTTCTCCTATCAATAAATGAATAACATAACCTATGAATAACCTGGAAATCCTGAAACCAAATCATACCTTGAAAATAGCCATCCCATTGAGCGGTGGACTTCTTTCGGAGCATTTCGGACACTGTGATCAATTTGCCCTCGTCGAGGCAAACCCAGACACCAAGACCATCTTGAACACTGTGCTGGTCACGCCTCCACCGCATGAGCCGGGACTCCTGCCGCGCTGGCTCCAACAGCAAGGCGTTCAACTTATCATCGCCGGCGGCATGGGCCAGAGGGCATTGAATCTATTTGCCCAAAACGGGATCACGGTGAGGAGTGGCAGGCCGGGCGGAGCCGCCGAGGAATGCGTTGCGGACTACCTCGATGGCGCCTTGACTTCCACCGCGCAGGCCTGCAACCAGCATGAGCACGGGTGCCATTGACTCCGGTGAGTCCCGAGCCCCCTTGGCCTGAAGCGCCGGCCGATAAAAAGCTTGTCCTCAGCGGGCGCCCGGCGCATGGTCAAAAACAGAAGCGAAGAGCGATAAGGCGCATTGGTCGTCGCGGCGGGTAACGCGGGTGCTCATGATCAAAGCGCGGACCTCCGCATCCGCGCGAACCGGGTTTCGTTCGAAAGAGCTTCACCGGGACGGTTTTTCCGGCTGTCTGCAGCGTGTGGCCAGGTGCGCCGCCTATCCTGCGCCGATGACGGTTGCTGTGATGCTATGATTGAGACCCTGCTCATTGTTGGAATTCTCCTGGGGGTAACCGGCCTGGTGATGTTGGTGGTGTTGCTTCGTCGTTCCACCGCGACCGACCTTTCACCTGTGCTCGCCCGGCTCGAAACGTGGGAGAAATTGCAGGAGCGCACCGAACGCACCGTGAAAGACGAGGTCGCCCGCAATCGTCAGGAGTCGGCCGATCACGCACGCGGGTTGCGCGAGGAAGTGCAGGGTGCCCTCAAAAACTCGACGGACTCGCTCGTGCAAAGCGTGGACCGCATCTCCGCCGCGCAGCAGCAACGGCTCGAAGATTTCGCCAACCGGTTGAATGTGCTCAAGCAGGCGAACGACGCGGGCGCGGCGCAGCTTCGGTTGGAACTTACCAACGGCTTGAACCTGGCCAAGGATTCGCAAGACAAGAGACTCTCCGATAACGCTCGCCAGCTTCAGCAGCAGCTTGATTCCTTTGCCGCTCTGCTTACCCGGCTGACCGAAAGTAACGAAAAGAAATCCGACGAGCTCCGGACGACTGTCGACGGCAAACTCAAGGAACTGCAAACCGATAATGCAAACAAACTCGAAGAAATGCGCCGCACCGTGGACGAGAAGCTCCAGGGGACTCTCGACAAGCGCCTCGGCGAGTCCTTCAAGCTCGTCAGCGAGCGGTTGGAACAGGTCCACAAGGGCCTGGGCGAGATGCGGACTCTCGCCAACGGCGTCGGCGATCTCAAGCGCGTTCTCACAAATGTAAAAACCCGCGGCACTTGGGGCGAAATGCAGCTCGGCAACCTCCTCGAACAAATCCTTACCCCAGACCAATACGCCCTCAATGTGCTCACCAAACCGTCCGGACGCGAGTCCGTCGAGTTCGCCATAAAACTTCCCGGACGGGACGAACCGGATGGGAAAGTCGTTTGGCTGCCCATTGACGCGAAGTTCCCGAAGGAGGACTACGAGCGCCTCGTGGAAGCCTCCGAACGCGGCGACGCCGCCGCGGTCGAGCAGGCCTCCAAGGACCTCGAAATCCGCGTGCGTTCCCAGGCTCGGGACATTCGCGATAAATACATCGAGCCACCTCATACCACCGACTTCGGTTTGCTTTACCTGCCGACGGAGGGCCTGTTCGCCGAGGTGTTGCGCCGGCCTGGTCTCGTGGACTCGGTGCAGCGGGAGCAACGGGTGGTAATTGTTGGTCCCACGACCCTCGCCGCCCTCCTCAATAGCCTCCAAATGGGCTTCCGCACCCTCGCCATCCAGAAACGGTCGAGTGAAGTCTGGAAAGTGCTCGGCGCGGTGAAGACCGAATTCGGCAAGTTCGGCGACATCCTGGATAAAGTAAAGAAAAAACTTGACGAAACTGGAAATACCATCGAAGAGGCGGCGCATCGCAGCCGGCAATTGGAGAGGAAATTGAAAAAGGTGGAGGCGCTCCCCGCCGCCGAGGCAACCGCCCTGCTCGGTGATGCCCCTTCGGCGGATGGCGAAACGGAATCCCCCTTAAACGACCAATAACCCGTCCCTGCAGGGCGGCCCCCCCCCGACCGGCGTTCAGTTAGGAAGTTTCAGCGGCAAGATGGATGACAAAGTGAGAGACGAAGTCCCTGCAAGCTGCCGGCGTTCAGCCTTGCATTCGAGGTTGAGGGACTTGCAATTCCGAGGCGGCACCGGCAGACTCGATTTTCATGAATATGGTAGTTCCTCGTTCGTTTCGATGGCAGTTGACACTGTTACTTGGCTTTCTCATCGGTTTAATTGCGCCTCGGCTCTCGGCAGCCACGGCGGCTGAACTCGAGGCTGCCGCCGGAACCCCCCTCAAGGCGAAATGGATTTGGTGCCGCGACAACACACCCGATCCATACAACCAGACCATTGTGGCGCGGAAGCGGTTGCAGATGCGGCTTCCCAAGCATGCAATCCTCCGGATCACCGCGGACAGCTTTTATCGGCTGATGATAAACGAACGCTGGGTCAACGACGGCCCATGCCGCGCCTGGCCGGACCACTACCAATACGATGTCATTGACGTCACGCATTTCCTGGTGAACGGACCGAATGAGGTGCGGATCATCGCCCGTTATTACGGCACCGGCGATTTCCATCACGTGCCCCAGGAGCCGGGCTTGCTGGCTCAGCTCGATTGGGTGGGTCAAGACGGCCACCGTCATACGCTTATTACCGATCGCTCGTGGGAAACCGCCCTCGCCAAGGCCTGGGTCTCTAACACGCCAAAGGTAAGCATCCAGATGGAACCGTGCGAGCTCTTCGACGCGCGGTTGGCGAACCAGTTGACGTTCGGTAAGGCGGCCGAAATCTGCGGCGCATTCGATGGCCCGTGGAAAGACCTTCATCCCCGAGACGTGCCGTTGCTGACCAAACAACCGGTCGCGTTCCGGCGATTTCTCGGCGCCAGCCTGGTGAAGGCCGAAGGCAGGGATTTCTGCCTGCCCGCGGCGCGCCTGGTGAATCCGGGCGTAATCGAGGCCAACCAAAACGCCAGTTGCGCCTGCGGCATGGCGACCGTGATTGACGCCAAACAGGAGTGCACCGTTCGGCTCGCAAACGGCGATATGAAATTGGCCGTGGACGGCCGGCGCAACCAGCAAAACCTGTTCTCCCTCAAACCGGGCCGGCACATCCTGGTTGCGTTCGTGCACGACGTGTGCGGACATCAAAAGGAAAAAAGCCTGCGGCTCCTGACTACCGAGGGATTCACGCTGGAAAATCCGGTCAAGGCCGGTTACGAAAACCCGTGGATCTTCCTCCGCTTCCCTGAATTCGCCTTTGCCACGAACGACATGCGCTGGATGAACTTTCGAGGTGAAGACAAACGCATTACCTCGATGATCGACCGCTACGGCCAATTGACCGAGCAATTGCTAGGCAGCGTCAAAGACCTGGACTCCTTCCGAACCCAGTTGGGCACACGAGCCGAAGTCATGCCCTCCAATGCCATGTTCGTGATCGACACGACCTGGCAATTCCAGAACCGGCAAGTGGTCGGAGACGCCGGCGCCCTGGTCCAGAATCCTGGGGGTCTCATTTATAACAATGCCGACGCCACCATTATCCAGCCCACCAAGGACGGCGACGTCGAGCTGCTTTATGACCTCGGCGAACAGGACTGCGGCTATTACCAGTTCGAGCTGATCGCCGACGCCGGTGTGTGCGTGGACATTGATGGTGTCGAATATATCGCGCCGGATGGTCGCATCCAGCACACCTTGGGCAACCGGAACGGGCTGCGCTACATAACCAAGCAGGGCCTAAACCACTTCATATCGCTCAAAAGCCGGTCCGGTCGTTACATCTTTGTCACGCTCCGAAATCAGAAATCGCCCGTCCAGCTCTGCAACCTGAGCCTGGTCGAGTCCACTTATCCGGTGAATTACCTCGGCAGCTTCGCTTGCAGCGATGCGCGGTTGAACGAGGTTTGGGATATCTCGACGCGGACTTTGAAACTGTGCATGGAGGACACCTTTGTGGATTGTCCGCTATATGAACAAACGCTCTGGGTCGGTGACGCGCGCAACGAATCGCTCCTTGCGTATGGAGTGTTCGGAGCCACGGACATCGCACGCCGCTGCATTTTGCTGGCCGATCAATCACTTGAACGCTACCCCATCGTCGGGTGCCAGGTCCCTTCGAGCTGGGACTGCCTGCTGCCCGCATGGAGCTTTCTCTGGGGCATCTCGACCTGGGATTATTATTGGGAAACCGGCGACAAAACCTTCCTGCGCCAGATTTACCCCGATGTCATTCGCAACCTTAAAGGCGCCGAAAAGTTCGTGAACGATCGCGACCTGTTCAGCGGTCCGTTTTGGAACATGTTCGACTGGACCGGGGCTGACCAGAGTCAGAAAACGGTGCTCCATAACAGCATGTTCATGGTTGGCGCCATCAATGCCGCCCTCGAAGAGGCCGGCGTGCTCGATGACTCGACCTACACCGCCTGGCTCGAGCAACTGCGCGCCAGGTTGATTAAAGGCATTAATCAGCTCTGGGACCCCGCAAAGGGAGCTTACCCGGATGCCATCCGTGACGACGGTTCCATCAGTCCCTCTACCTGCCAGCACACCAGTTTCCTGTCCATTCTCTACAATATTATTCCGCCGGCCGACTTGGACGCCGCCAAACGGAACCTAACCCAGCCGCCTCCCAACATGATCAAGATCGGCTCGCCCTTTGCCATGCTTTACCTTTACGAAACCTACGAAAAACTCGGCATGGACGATCAGATCATCCAGTCCATCTACAAGAACTACCTGCCGATGCTCGAAAGCGGCGCCTCGACGGTGTGGGAAAGCTTCCCCAGCGGCACCACCGGTTCAGGCGGGTTCCCCACCCGCAGTCATTGTCACGGCTGGTCCTCGGCGCCAACCCTCTACTTGCCCCGCATCATCCTCGGGGTGAAAGAGACCACCGCAGGCGGAGCGAGTTGCCAGATCAGCCCGCATTTGAACGGCCTTCAATGGGCTCACGGACGCGTTGAGTCGGCGCGCGGGCCAATCGAGGTCTCGTGGACCCGCACCGGTGACACGCTCGAAGTGACTTATCAAGTGCCGGGCGGCGTGAAGGCCGAGTTCAAATCCAACGATACCTTGCGGGGACTAAAAGTGGTGGTGAACGGAACGAAGTTCGGGGGATAGTGGCTGGAATGGGTGTTTCATTGGCCCGGCGCCGTGTTTTTCAGGATGAATTCAACAATCGGCGCCGGATCGGTCAGGCCATGCGGGTGATGGCCAATACCGGGCTTCGCAATCAGCGTGATCCGGCCGCCCAGACGGCGGTATCGCTCCGCCACCACGCCGGTGTTTTCTTCCCATGGCACGGTTGTATCGGCCTCGCCATAAACATGCAGCAACGGAACCCTCGCCTTGGCCAGCGGCTCGAGGTTGTCCACCGGGCTGCCCCGATACGCAATCGCCTCGGCATCGGACGCGAAACCGTAAGCCTCGAGCATCTTCGCCCACTCGGCGGCGCTGCCATCGCCTTTGCCGAGGCCTTTCAGTTTGCCGCCGGGCCAGCTTTTGAAATCGCACACCGGGGCGTCGGCGTAGATGCAGGCGACCTTGTCGGGATTCGCAATTGCCCAATTGTAACAATACAGTCCTCCGCGGCTCAGACCGATAAGTGCCGCCTTTCTCGCCAATCCGTACTTGCCGGTGAGTTCGCGGTAGAATTCATTCCAATCCTTCACTGCTATCGGGCTCCCGAATAAGTCCGGGACCCCCAGGTAAACCAGGTAAAAACCTTTCGCAACCAGCGCCGCGTCCGCATTGGCGTAGGCCCCAAAGAACTCCCCGCGCCATGCCCATGGCTTT
>JAMCZD010000475.1:6923-10140 GCA_023473405.1 Candidatus Omnitrophota bacterium | reverse complement strand
GGCATTCCCGTCGTGATCACTCAGGCCCCGGTCAATGCCACCACGCCCGAGGCAGGCACGGCCACCTTCTCGGTGACGGCTACGGGCGCGCCTCCGTTGCATTATCAATGGCTCCGCGACGGCACTGCGATACCCGGCGCCACCACCGACACTTACAGCCTCGCCAAAGCCCGGGTCACCGATAACGGTGCCCTGTTCTCGGTGCAGGTAATCGATGGCGCCAGCACCGTTCAGACCAGTTCAGAGGCTGTTCTTACTGTCATCCCCGACACTCAACCACCGTCACTGGTTTCCGCTACCAATCTCACCGATACCACCATCTCGGTGCGGTTCTCGGAGCCGGTCAGCGCGGACACGGCTGCTGCCATCACAAATTATACGTTGGCCGGCGGAGTAAAGATATTGGACGCGCAGTTAAGTTCGGACCAGGCCACCGTAGTCTTGACCACCGAGCCTGCTCCCTACGGTCCGGTTACCCTGACGGTCAGCGGCGTTCGCGATGCGTCAGCAGCCGGCAACCCTGTCGCGGCCAATTCCACCGCCAGTTACGTGCACACGGCCAAACTCGTGATTCCGGTCAAGGACCGCGCCTCCGGCGTTGATTGGGACCTGAAATGGTCTAATCCGAACCAGACCGTTTCGAGCGATCCCTTGCATCTGTCGGCGGGTAAATGGGGCGGCCAGACCTCGTCTCAAATCCGGTTCGATCTAACCCCGATGAAAGGTATTTACTCTTCCATCTACTCGATCGCTATCCGCCTGACACAGCAGGTAAATTACTGGAACGGACGCCAAAGCGGAGTTTTGGAGGTTTACCGATTGAGCACCGCCAATGCCGGCTGGAACAGCTATGGGACTTGGGGCACCATGGATGGCACCAATGCCTGGGCCGGCGGCACCTCCGGCGCCATGACGCCGGACACGGATTATGTCAACACCTTGCTGGCCAGCGTGCCCTACCAGCTCACTCCGAACCCGGTCGGCACCGTCTATGACCTGGTCATCCCGGCTGAGCTCGCGACTCCCTTCCTCGAGACCTGGATCAACGGCGGTGTTAACGAGGGATTCCTCTTGCGCGCCAACGGCTCCGACCTGGGCGATAACCACATCCTGTTCTTCGCCGATGGTCCCGATGCGCCGCAGTTGATCGTGGACTACATCCCGGTAGCCCTGCCCGAGTTGAGCGTTGCTCAGTCTGGGAACCAGTTGATTCTCTCCTGGACTGCCGCCGGATATATCCTGCAGGAGAAATCCGACCTTTCCTCGACCTCGAATTGGGTGGATGTTCAGGGTGGAAGCACGAGCCCGGTTACGGTTACCATTGGCCAAGACACACAAAAGTTCTATCGGCTGAAAATGCCTTGATCCAAGCTGAACTGGATTAGGATGGATGGGTTTTCCAGGGGCCAACGCAAGTCGCCGGCCCCTGGCGGCCCAACGATGTTAATAGATTATGAGATTCATGTATGACCCAACTCACAGACACGCGCGCTTTCCGACCTCGGGTTTTACCTTGATCGAGCTCCTGGTCGTAATCGCGATCATCGCCATCCTTGCCGGGATGCTGCTTCCTGCCTTGTCCAAAGCCAAATCGAAGGCCATCGGTATCAGTTGCATGAACAACACGAAGCAGTTGGCCTTGGCCTGGTTGATGTATGCACAGGACCACGATGATACCCTGCCGCTCAACGAGATTTATGCCTACGGTGCTACTCACCCGAATAGCTTCGTGTCCGGCTGGATGGACTGGTCGGCAAATCCATTTTCTGACAACACCAATACCATTCTGTTGACCGATCCGCGCTGCGCCAAGCTGGCTCCTTACATCAGCCAGTCCAGGAACCTTTACAAATGCCCCGCCGATCTCTACCTCAGCACGCCCCAGCGCCAAATGGGCTGGACGATACGCGTCCGAAGTGTTTCAATGAATGGCTGCATGGGCAAAGATGACCCGAACAACTCGAAATGGTGGTATGGCTCGACCCAGACCATTTACGCCAAGCTCAGCGATATGCATAAACTCTCTCCGGTCAACGCCTGGGTCTTTGTGGATGAGCACCCCGACAGCATTAACGACGCCTGTTTCATGGTCACTATGAACAAGGCCGAATGGGACGATTTCCCCGCCAGCTTCCATAATGGCGCCTGCGGATACTCCTTTGCTGACGGGCACTCAGAGATTCATAAATGGGTCGACCCTCGATCCAAGCCGCCGGTCAAGTTCAATAATTATCACCGGTTCCCGATGGCGGGCAGCGCCGATTACCAATGGATCAAGGAACGTACCACCGAGTCGAGGAACTAATCGCTGGCTCGCCAAGCCAACGATGCACGCTCTAACCCGGAAAAACTAAAACACCATCAACTGATGAACTCAAAAAAACCTATCTCCGCTCGCAATATCTCGCGCCGTGAATTCCTGGGCGATAGCGCCCTCCTCACCGCCGGATTGGCAGCCGGCTTGCGCCTCGGCGCCGCCCCCCCGGTCCCGCCAGGCAAAATCCCCAGTTACAACGAAAAAATGGAATACCGGCGCCTGGGCAAGACCGACTTGATCGTCTCGCGCATCGGCATGGGAGGTCATTGGAAACGCCTGGATACCATGGTGTCCGGCTTGCCCGCCGGCGAAGGCTATGCCAGCACCGATTACGATAAGGTGCGGAATACCGATTTCGCCCGCAACCGACATGATATCGTCAGCCGTTGCCTCGAGCATGGCATTAATTACGTCGATGCCTGTGCCGGCCCTGAAATCATGGCCTACAGCGCCGCTCTCAAAGGCCGGCGCGACAAGATGTATCTCGGCTATTCCTGGTACGAAAAAGAACCACGGTTCGCTGAATGGCGCACCGCCGCGCGCCTGCTCCAAGGCCTCGATGAAGGCATGAAACAGGCCGGGCTTGATTACATCGATGTCTGGCGAATCAGTTGCTTCACCGAAGGCAGCCAGCATACCCAGCAGGATATCGAGGCCGTCATTACCGCCTTGGCTACCGCCAAAAAACAAGGCAAGGTGCGAGCTACCGGTATTTCCTCCCACGACCGCCCGTGGCTCAAGGAGATGATCGAGAAATATCCGGACCAGATCGAGGTCTTCCTCACGCCCTATACCGCCAACAGCAAAATTCTCCCTACCGACAGCCTCTTCGATTCCGTCCGCAAGAATAACGTGGGTGTCTTTGGCATAAAACCCTTCGCCAGCAACTCGCTCTTCAAG
>JAMCZD010000475.1:0-6913 GCA_023473405.1 Candidatus Omnitrophota bacterium | reverse complement strand
TTCATAGAACGCATTCTCGTTTTCGCTAAGCTCATTCCTTTGGCCAACACGGAGTCCGCATCCGCGAATTCGGCGCAAAGAACGAAGGAAAATCACCTGCGCATTACCCGTCCGCAAGAATAACGTGGGTGTCTTTGGCATAAAACCCTTCGCCAGCAACTCGCTCTTCAAGGGTGACAGTTCCTTGAATAGTCCCGATGCCGAGGAAGACGATAAACGCGCCCGCCTCGCCATCCGATACATCCTCGGCAACCCCGCCATAACCGCGCCCATCCCGGGCATGATCAACTTCCACCAGGTCGATAATGTGGCCCGCGCCGTTCAGGATCGCCGCGAATTGGATGCCCGCGAGTCTCATATCCTCCAACAGGCAAATGCCGAGGCGTGGGCGAAGCTGCCGGCCGATTATCAGTGGCTTAAGGACTGGGAATACGTTTAACGATTATTGTTTTAGGGTAGAGGAAAAAATACGGGCGGCGCGGCGGCGGCGCCCTGCTTTTTTTTGGCACGCACGCGCTGCCGCGTGTCCCTGATGTCTCTTTCGGGCAAGGATTGCTTGACTTTTCCAAAGGCCGGACGGGTAATGCGCAGGTGATTTTCCTTCGTTCTTTGCGCCGAATTCGCGGATGCGGACTCCGTGTTGGCCAAAGGAATGAGCTTAGCGAAAACGAGAATGCGTTCTATGAAAACCCGGATATCACGGCGAATATTCCTGCGTAATTCCGCGCTGGGTGGCGCTGGGTTCCTGATCCTGCGGAACAGCAAACTGGCTTTCGGTTACGAGGCCAACGACAAGCTGAACATCGCGGGCATCGGCGTCGGCGGTCAAGGCCGATGGAACCTGGATAACCTCACCGGCCTCGGCCAGAACATCGTTGCCTTGTGCGATGTGGACCAGGTCCGCGCGGGCGACATTTACAAGAAGCTTCCCAAGGCCAGGACCTACCACGATTTCCGTCCCATGCTTGACGAGATGGACAAGGAGATCGACGCCGTCCTCGTGGCTACTCCGGACCACACGCATGCGGTGGCTGCCGTGGCGGCGATGAAACACGGCAAACATGTTTATTGCGAGAAACCCCTCACCCGAACCGTCCATGAAGCACGCGTGATGCGCGAGACCGCCGCCCAATACAAGGTAGTCACCCAGATGGGCAACCAGGGCTCAGCATCGAACGGCCTCCGGCGCTCCGTCGAATTGGTCTGGGGCGGTGTTATTGGCGAGGTCCGCGAGGCGCACGTCTGGTTCGGCGGCGGCAACGGGCCCTTGACGCGTCCCACGGACAAACCGCCGGTGCCGGAGACATTGGACTGGGACCTTTGGCTCGGGCCGGCCCCGGAGCGCCCGTATAACCCATGTTATCTGCCCGCCAATTGGCGGAACTGGCGCGCCTTTGGCAGTGGGATTGTAGGCGATTTCGGCTGTCACACCGGTAACCTCATGTTCCGCGGCTTGCACCTCGAACGTTTGTGGAATTTTCCCGAAGGCAACCAACCAGAAAAGGTGGTTCTGCGGGTCGAAGCCAAGCCTTCCGAGGTGGACCAGGAGGGTTACCCGCGGTCGTTGCGCGCGGTGATCGATCTGCCGGCTCGAGGCGATCTTCCGCCGGTAAAACTCACGCTTTATGCCAACCAACGCCCGCCCGAGGACTTGATGCTCGGTTATCCGCAAAAGGAATGGGGCGATCTTTTGGTCGGCTCGAAGGGGTCTATTTACTCCGAGTGCCCCTGGAACACCCGCTACACCCTGCTGCCCGAGAAAAAGTTCGAGGATTTCAAGGGCGGTCCGCCGGAAACCCTGCCCCGCATTGACAGCCATCACCGCGATTGGATTCAGGCCTGCAAAAACAACGGCACCGCCTTCTCGAGTTTCGCCATCGGCGGTCCGCTCACCGAGCTCATGCAATTGACCAACCTGGCTACGCTGGTCGAAGGCCCGGTCGAATACGATACCATCAGCGGACGTATCTTGAACTCGGATCGCGCCAACGAACTCTTGCATCGCCAATACCGCGCGGGCTGGGTTCTCTGACTTTAGGGTAGCATCTCCATATTACAAATTATCCGGTTGATCGCCCAACGGGCGTGCTCGGCAATGAGCGGGTCAGGGTCATTGGCGGTATTGGACAGGGCAGGGAGCGCGGAAGGTCCGCCAATGTTACCCAAGGCGACCGCGACGTTGCGGAGCAGTCGGCGACGTTTGAGCCTTTGCAAGGGCGTCCCGCCGAAGCGGGCGCGGAATCCTGTTTCGTCCAGGGCCAACAATTCTGTCAAGACCGGAGCGTCGAGATCGCGGCGGGCGTGGTTTTGCATGAGGCGCCCGGTTTGGGCGAACCGGTTCCAGGGGCAGACCGCCAGGCAATCGTCGCAGCCGAAAATGCGGTTGCCGATGGCGGGGCGAAGTTCCGCCGGGATGGTGCCCTTGAGTTCGATGGTCAGGTAGGAAAGGCAGCGGCGGGCGTCGAGTCGGAAGGGGGCAACGATGGCGCGGGTGGGACAGGCGTCCAGACAGCGGGTGCAGGAGCCGCAACGATTTTTCCCCGGCTGATCGGGTTCCAATTCGAGCGTAGTCAATATTTCCGCCAGGAAAATCCAGTTTCCGAGCCTGCGGCTGATGACGTTGGTGTGTTTGCCGATGAACCCGAGGCCGGCGCGCTGGGCGAATTCGCGCTCGAGAACGGGGCCGGTATCGACGTACCAAATCGAGCGGGTTCCGTTGCCGCCCCATTGGTTTACCCAATCGCAAAGGAGTTCGAGCGCCTGGCCCAACACGACGTGATAATCGGCAAAACGGGCGTAACGGGCGATGAAACCGCCGGCAGCGGTTCTCGGGTTGACGTCTGAAGCGGCGAGGAGTTGAACCGGGTCGGGCGGAACCAAGCCGGTCTTTGCGTAACTTGCCGCCATGGCAATGACGCTTTTGCAGCCGGGCAGGACCTTTTGGGGGTCGATCCGTTTGGAAGCGCTCCTTGGAAGGTAAGTCATCTCGCCGTAGCCTCCTTCGATCAACCATTCCTGGAAGAAACCGGCGGTCTCAGGCGCCGCCGCAGTGGCGAATCCGCAAAAGTCAAACCCGAGCTCGAGGGCGCGCTTCCGGATCGGGTGATTCATTTTTAAGCCGAGTTCCGGGAGATCAACCGAAAGTGCTGGAGCACCTGGTCCGCGACAATTTTCACCGAACGCAGCTCGGTGTTCAGCAACACATCGGCTTGATGATAAAACGGCGAGCGTGCGGCCAGCAATTGGCGAATCCGGGTCAGGGGGTCCGGCAATTGCAGCAAGGGCCGATGGGTATGGCGTTGGGCGCGCGACCAAATGGTTTCGGGGGATGCCCAGAGGCAGACGATGAGGGCGTGCTGCCTGAGGCTGGCCAGGTTGGCTTCGTTGGCCGCCAACCCGCCGCCGGTGGCGATCACGGTCTGTTCGACCCCGCTCAATTCCTGCAGAAGCTTCCGTTCATAATTGCGAAAACCGAGCTCGCCCTCTTCGGCAAATATCTCGGAGACGCGCTTGTTTAATCGGGCCTCGATCAAGGCATCGGTGTCGACGAACCCAAAGTGCAACCGCCGGGCGACCAGCCGGCCCACCGCCGATTTGCCGGTGGCCATGAATCCCACCAGCGCCAGGTTGGATATGTGACGGTGACTGCACACATAGAATCCATTAACTCATAATCGATGGTCTGGCACGCGGTTTTTAATTGTGGAGGCGCGGCGGCCATGGTCCACCCGGCTTCGTCCGTATTTCAAGACCGGCGGAATCCGATCACCGCGTGCGGACGAAGGCATTGGCGTTCATGCAGCCTGGTTAGCGTCCCGCCATGCCGATGCGGTTGGGGGTTTTGAATTTGGCGGGTCCTGTGATAACTTCATGCGTTAAAGTGATTAACATGTCAAATTATCCGGCGCGAATTTCATTTTCAAATTCTCCCAATTGAAGTAAGTCCATACACATGCAAGCATCGTCGCGTTTGGGAGAAAGGGTGTTTCATGGCATACCGGCGTCGGCCGGTGTTTGCCGTGGGAAGGTGTTGTTATTTGGGCAAAGGCGTGAAAAGGTGCTGCGGTGTGAGTTGGTGGAAGAGGATGTGCCCAAGCAGATCGAGAGGCTCGAACAGGCGCTCATCCAAACCCGCAGACAAATCCTTGAGGTCCAGCGCCGGGTCAACGAGGCCATGGGCGCCCAGGAGGCCGGCATCTTCGAGGCGCACCTCCTCGTCCTGGAAGACCAGACCATCCTGGACGAGGTCACCCGTCGAATCACGCAGGAAAAGATCAACGCCGAATTTGCCTTCCAGGAAGTCGCGGATAAGTATTTTGCCACCTTGAGCGCCATTGACGATGAGTACCTGCGCGAACGGGCCAAGGACCTGCGGGATGTTGCCGGGCGGATTCTGAATAATCTCGTGGGCCAGCAAGGGGGCAGCGACCTGCGCAATTTGACTCAGCCGTGCATAATCGTGAGCGATGACCTTACGCCCTCGACGACGGCCTTTTTGGATCGGAATATGGTTTTGGGCTTTGCCACCGATGTGGGCAGCAAGACCTCGCACACGGCTATCCTGGCTCGTTCATTGCATATCCCCGCCGTGGTCGGCATGCAGGACGTGACCCGTCAATTGCAGACCGGTCAATATATCCTGCTGGACGGGTTCAACGGGCTGCTGATTTTGAATCCCACCGAGCAGACCTTGTTCGAATACGGCCAGGTCGTGCGCAAGCAAGTCTCACTGGCCGAACGCCTTCAGGAGGTCAAGGACCTGCCTGCCATAACCTTGGACGGGCACCAGGTCATCTTGTCCGCCAACCTGGAAAGGGTGGAGGACACTGCCGAAGTCAAGGCGGGCGGGGCTGAGGGCGTGGGGTTGTATCGCACTGAGTTTCTGTTTATCAACCGCGATTCGGTGCCCGAAGAGGAGGAGCAATATCAGGCCTATCGCGCCATCGCCACGGCCCTCAAACCTCAGCCAGTGGTCATCCGAACGCTTGATATTGGCGGCGATAAATTCATGTCCCACCTCCAAATCCCCAAAGAAATAAATCCTTCACTCGGGTGGCGGGCCATACGTTTTTGCCTTCATGAACGCGCCGTTTTCCGCCGGCAAGTGCGAGCCATCCTCCGTGCCAGTGTCGAGGGCAACGTCAAGATGATGTTTCCCCTCATCTCCGGGCTCGAGGAATTGAGACAAGCCAACGCGTTTGTCGAGGAATGCGCGGCCGAGCTGCGCGCCGAAAACGTTCCCATGAATCCAGACCTCGAGACCGGGGTCATGATCGAGGTGCCTTCGGCGGTATTGATTGCCGAGAACCTGGCTAAGTATGTCGATTTCTTCAGCATCGGCACCAATGACCTAATCCAATACACCCTGGCTGTCGACCGGTTGAATGAGAAGATCGCTCATCTCTATGAACCCACCCACCCGGCGATCGTCCGCTTGATCAAGCTCACCGTGGATGCGGCCCATCGCAATAGCATCTGGGTGGGTCTTTGCGGCGAAATGGCGGGTGACATCACCCTCGTCCCCTTGCTGCTCGGCCTGGGTGTCGATGAACTCAGCGTCGCGGTCCCGCTGGTCCCCCAGGTCAAATACCTCATCCGCAGACTCAAGATCAGCGACGCCCGTAGCCTGGCCCAATTTGCCATAAATTGCGATTCGGCGACGGAAATCCAGGCCAAGTCCGAGGCCCTTGTGCGGAGCGCCGCCCCGCGCCTGTTCGAGGAGCCCGTTTAATTGAATTTATGAAAGTCATTATTCTCGCCGCAGGATACGCAACCCGCCTCTATCCGTTGACCCTCAATCAGCCCAAGCCGCTTCTTCCCGTGGCCGGCAAGCCCATGATCGAATACGTCCTGGACAACCTGGCGCCCGTCACCGGCATCGATTCCATTTACGTCGTGACCAACGCCAAGTTCACCCCCCACTTCGAGCAATGGGCCGGGAATTACGATCGCATCCATCGCGGTCCCCGGTTGGTTGTTGTCAACGACGGCACCACGGACGATTCGAACAAGCTGGGCGCGATTGGCGATTTGCGCATGGTCCTGGAGCGGAAGAGTGTTGACGACGACCTGATGGTCGTGGCGGGCGACAATCTCTTCAGCAACGACTTCGCCGGGTTTGACCGGTTTTGCCGCGCCCGTCAGGCCCCGGTCCTGGCCATCTATGACGTGGGCGATCTCGAGCAGATCAAGAAGTACAATGCCTTGAGCCTGGACGGCGAAGGCCGGATCACGTTTTTCGAGGAAAAACCACAGTCCCCCTCAAGCACATTGACCGGGATCGCCCTTTATTATTATCCGCGTACCACCCTCCCGCTCATTCACCAATACATTGCCGAGGCGAACAATCCCGACCAACCCGGGCGGCTCATCCAATGGCTTTACCGGCGGGTGCCAGTGTATACCTGGCAGGTTGCCGGACTTTGGTTCGATATTGGATCAAAGGAAATGCTGGCCGAGGCCGACCGGGTATTCGCCCGGGCGGTTCCCGGGGCGCTTAGCGGGGTTGTAAGTTTTCCTTGATATTTTCATTCGCAGCGAAAAAGAAGAGCATGATTCAAGCGCAAAGGTTCGGACCGCGCCTGGCGGTTCATTCCCTGGATGATTTTGTCTTCGGCAAGGCGCCCCGGCCGGTGACTTGCGGTCGGGGCGTTCAACTGGGCGCCGGCAAGGTTGTGCCGGAGATCAATTTCACCCTGCCACCCATCGATATCAATCTCACGACCTGGCCCGAAATCCGGAATCAATACACCACGATCATCGAGGAAATTTGCTGCCGCGCGGTCGAACTCGGCGTGCCGGCCCTGTTGGTGGAGTTCGAGACCCTGCCGCCGATGACCGTTCACCCGGAATGGGGAGCGGAAATCACGTGGATTCTGGCCGATATCATGCGCCATTATCATGACCGCCAAGG
>JAMCZD010000394.1 GCA_023473405.1 Candidatus Omnitrophota bacterium | reverse complement strand
CAGTGCCATGGGTATTCCTTATTATGTTGCTTCTTTCTTTGGCGGGACCAGTATCTTGATCCTCGTGGGCGTTCTGCTCGATACAATGCGGCAGGTCGAGGCGCACCTTTTGATGCGGCATTATGATGGGTTCTTGAGAAAAGGCCGGCTCCGGGGCAGATTCTAATCAGGAATTGCACCAGCTTTGCCCAGAGCGCGGGCCGAGACATTCGGTCGGCGTCCGCACCGGGCGCCAGAGACTAGCAGGATGATTATTATAAAGAACAGCCGTGACATCGAAGCAATGCGTTCCGCTGGAGCGATAGCGGCGGCAGTGCTTGAAGACGTTGCCGCTTGGGTAACCCCGGGTGTGACCACACGGGCCATCGACGAGTATGCGGCTGGAAGGATCAAGAATTATGATGCACGAAGCGCCTTTTTGGGCTATCATAATTACCCGTGCCACATCTGTATCTCGGTAAATGAGCAGGTGGTCCATGGATTGGCTGGCGACCGACGGGTCCAATACGGTGATATTGTCAGCCTGGACGTTGGGGTCGTTTATCGCGGTTTCATCGGCGATACGGCATACACTATAGCCGTTGGCGGCTGCGATGTCCGGACTCAAAGATTGTTGGACGTCACCGAACAAGCCCTGCGCGAAGGGATTGCACAGGCCGTTGCCGGCAAGCGGGTAGTCGATATTTCGCGAGCCGTCCAGACTTTTGTCGAGCAAAATGGCTTTAGCGTGGTGCGCGAATTCGTCGGGCATGGCGTTGGCCGCTCGATGCATGAAGAACCGCAGGTGCCCAATTTTGTGGATGGGAAAGCCTCGCCGCGTTTGCGGCCGGGTATGACCTTGGCCATCGAACCGATGGTCAACGCCGGTGGCCCCGGCGTAAGGATTTTGAAGGACGGTTGGACGGTGGTGACCGAAGATGGTCAGCCTTCGGCCCATTTTGAGCATTCGGTGTTGGTCACCGAATCGGAACCGGAGATTTTAACGTGTCGCACGAAGACGCCATTCAAGCTGAAGGTGCCGTGATCGAGGTTTTGCCTAACTCGATTGTCCGGGTCGAGCTGCCTAATGGCCATCATCTGCTGGCGCGTGTCTCCAGACGCACAAGACCGGCTCTTCCCCGGCTCACGCCGGGTGATCGGGTGGCTGTGCAGATGTCGCCTTACGATCTGTCCAAAGGCCTTATTTTAGATCGAACCATGGAATTAAAAACATGAAAGTCCGCGCCTCAGTTAAGAAACTCTGCGAACATTGCCGTATTATTAAACGCAAGGGCGTCATCAGGGTCATTTGCACCAATGCACGCCACAAACAACGACAAGGTTAACTTCTGAACGATTATGCCAAGAATATTAGGCGTTGATATACCGGGAAACAAACGGATCGATATCGCCCTCCGCTATGTCTATGGCTTGGGTCCCAGCAACTCGAAGACGATTTTGCAGCAGGCCAACCTTAACCCTGCCATTCGAGCCAAAGACCTCACCGAACAACAGCTATCCCAGATTGCCCACGCAATTCAGGAAGGTAAATATGTCATCGAAGGCGACCTCCGCCGCGAGATCGGCATGAATCTTAAACGTTTGCAGGCCATCAAGTGCTATCGCGGCGTCCGCCACCTGCGCGGATTGCCCGTGCGCGGTCAGCGCACATCGACCAATGCGCGCACCCGGAAGGGACCGCGCAAGACCGTCGGCGTGCAGCGGAATCCAAACGCCAAGACTGGCATTCACTAGACTTTTAATATGGCTGACGAATCCAAGCCCATCACACCCGGCCCTAAATCCGAAGAATCAACCGCGCCTGCCGCTCCTGCCGAGCGTCCCAAGGCCGCAGCGGAAGAGCGGCCCCAAAAACCGGCCAAGAAATCCGGTCCAGCCGGTGAAACAGGCAAACCTGCCCCTGCCGCCGAGGCAGGCAAAGGAACGGCCCCCGGCGAACCAGGCAAGGCGCCGCCTGCCGCCGTCGTTGCGGCAGCCCCTACCGCTGCGGAGCTGTTGGCTGAAGACGCCGGGGCCAAGAAGATCATCAAGGCCAAAGGTTCGAAGAATATCGCGGTGGGCGTTGCCAATATCCTGGCTACATTCAATAACACAATGGTGACCATTACCGATATGCACGGCCAGGTGCTGGGATGGTCCAGCGCTGGGCGAGTCGGCTTCAAAGGCTCGCGCAAGAGCACCGCCTTCGCCGCCCAGCAAGTTGCCCAGGATGCCGCACGCCAAGCCATGTCCCATGGCATGCGTGAGATCGAGGTGCGCGTCAAAGGACCCGGGTCCGGCCGAGAGTCCGCCATTCGCGCCCTCCAGGCGATCGGGCTAGAGATCAGCGCGATCAAAGACGTCACGCCGGTGCCCCATAATGGCTGTCGTCCCCGCAAGAAACGCCGCGTATAGCCAGTTTAATTTCAGCATCAATCTCAAATCGTAAATCTCTAATTTCAATTCTGTTAGTATGGCGCGTTACACTGGACCTCGCATTCGCATAAGCCGCCGTTTTGGCCTGCCGATTTTCGGACCGTCGAAATACCTCGAACGAAGGAATTACGGTCCCGGCGTTCATGGACCGAAAAGCCGGCGGAAGGCGAGCGATTATGCCCTGGGATTAATTGAGAAACAGAAACTGCGTTACTACTATGGGCTGTTGGAACGGCAGTTCCGCAATGTCTATGAGAAAGCCCTGAAACGCCGCGGTGTTACCGGCGAGACCATGCTGCAAATCCTTGAGACCCGCCTGGATAGCGTTGTGTATCATTTGGGTTTTGCCAATACCCGCGCCGCCTCGCGGCAGATGGTCGGCCACGGACATATCAAGGTCAACGGGCGCAAGGTGTCGATCCCGTCGTATCCTTTGAAGGTCAATGATATCATCGAGGTCTGCGATAACAGCGTTTCGCGGCAATTGGCAGCCCGCAACCTGGAGTTAGCCACCAGCCGTATCGTCCCCGATTGGATTGCTTTTAACAAGGATAGCTTCAAAGGAACGGTCCTGCGCTGGCCATCCCGCGAAGACATCCAGCCGATCGCCAATGAACAGGCTGTCGTAGAATTTTATTCCCGCTAATTAACGGCCTTTCTGCGAAGGCCGAAGGCAATTATACGGGTCCTTCGGGCAAGCGGGATGCTGCTGAGGGCCAGATTAAAATTGTCAGTCCAATAAATTTATGCCAATTCGATTAGGTCGCTTCGAAATGCCCAAGCGGTTGATCAAGGAAGATGCCACCGCCACGGCTACCTACACCAAGTTTATTGCCGAGCCGTTCGAAACCGGCTACGGCCACACCATCGGTAATTCATTGCGACGGGTCCTTCTTTCGTCCCTTGAGGGAGCCGCGATCACCGCTGTCAAGATCGAGGGCGCCATGCATGAGTTCACCACCATCGAAGGCGTGACGGAGGATGTCACCGAGATAGTGTTGAACCTGAAAAAGCTTCTGTTCCGATGCCACAGCCGCGAGCCGCAAAACCTCCTGTTATCCGTCAACCGCGAAGGACCGGTAACCGCCGAAGACATTAAGCTGAATCAAAATATCGAGCTGGCGAATCCCCAGCAGCTCATCTGCACCCTGGACCGGAAACGCAAGCTCGAGATGGAGTTCGAAATCAAGGTCGGTCGTGGCTTTTGCCCCGGAGACGAAAATAAAAAAGTCGACCAACCCATCGGCATTATCCCCATAGATTCATTGTTCTCTCCGGTCAGCCGCGTCCGGTACTCCGTGGAAAGCGCCCGTGTCGGCCAGCGAACCGATTACGACCGCCTGATCCTGGAAATCTGGACGGACGGACGGATTTCACCCCCTGACGCCCTCATTCAAGCCTCCGCCATCCTGCAACATCATTTGGATGTGTTCGTTGGCTATGACAAAAACGCCGTCGAATTCGAGGAGGTAAAGGAAAAACAAGACGACGAACATGCGCGCCTTAAGAAATTACTCAACATGAGTGTTAACGAAATCGAGTTGAGCGTGCGCGCCGCCAATTGCCTCAATAATGCCAATATCACCACGGTTGGTCAATTGGCTATGAAAACGGAAGCCGAAATGCTCAAATACCGGAATTTCGGCAAAAAATCGCTCAACGAAATCAAGGAAAAGCTGGCTGCATTGAATTTGACCTTGGGTATGAAATTTGATCTCGACTTGCTCGAACCGCCCAAGGAAGAAGCTAAGTCGGCTAAGTAAGGCAGGCTCTCTATGCGACACCTCAAACGAACCGCTAAGTTGGGCCGGACAGGCGAGCATCGCAATGCCATGCTCGCTAACCTGGTCTGCAGTCTCATTAAACACCGCCGGGTAACGACTACCCTGGCCAAAGCCAAGGCCGCGCGCTCCGTTGCCGAAAAAATGGTTACCCTCGGCAAAGGCGGTACTATCTACGACCGCCGCCTCGCTGCGGCGCGCTTGCGCCAGCAGGCACGCACCTTGCATAACCGACAGAAAACTCGCATCGCATGGCGCAAAAGACACGACGTGATCCGCATCCTCTTCGAGGATATTGCCCCAGGCTTCAAAGACCGCCAAGGCGGCTATACCCGCATCATTAAACAGAACTTACGTCGAGGCGACGCCGCCGAAGTCGCCATCCTCGAATGGGTCGAAGCCGCCCTTCCCGCGGACTCGACGCCCAAACCAGTGGGCCAAACCACAGCGGTCAAGACGCCTGAGGAAGCCCCCGCGGCACTCATCAAGCCGGAGCCTGAAGCCAGCCCAGCGCCGGCACCCCCTCCTTCGGCGGCGCCGAATCCGTCCGGCGAAACCAAGCCGCCCTCGTCCTAAGCATCCCGGCAGGGTGGCGCTGCTGCGCCGCCCTGATTTAATGGGGTATAACGATAATTGCGCTGCAGTCAGACACGCTGATGAGGGCATCCGCGCTCCTACCTCCCGTAGCAGCCGGTGTAAGCGGGCACTGATTTCTTCTCCCGCTAGGTTCAGAATATGCGGATCGCCTCCGCCCCATGCGGGGCGACTTCGATCTCGAATTGGCCTGCGAAATCGCCAAGGTTCTTCTGCCGCCATAAGTCGCGGACACGCCGGGTTCCTTGCACCCCCAGGTCCGACCAGCGCGCGGCGACTTTTTTGAATTCGACCGGATTACGATTGAAGAGGCCGACCGCCTTTGAACCGTCTTCCATGTCTTTCATCCACACCTCCGTATCCCCGGTTTTGGCGACTCGGTATCCAGGTTTGCCAAGCGGGTCCTGGTCGACATCGATCAATTCGTCGTTGCAGAGCAGGCCAAGGGTGAATTTGTCCAGGCGCGTGATGTCGCCGCTGAAGATCAAAGGAGCGGCGACAATGCACCAGAGCGTGACATGGGTATATTGCTCATCCACTGTGAGGGGTGTCGGGGCGGTTCCGCCACGCCAGTTGCTCAGGTAACCAAGAAGAAGGTAGTCAGGATCGTTCCAACCGCCCGGGCCGCCAAACTGGTGGAGCTTGCGGTCGGAATAAAGGTCAAAACCGTCCCGGAACAAACCGGCTGCAATGCCCTCGAAACTGAGACCAAGATCACCTGCCGTGCGCCAGCTCTGGCCGCCGACTTCCTTTCCCCATTCCCAAACGTTGCCCATGCCGTATTGGCAGAGGTTGAGCACGATGTCGCGGGGTTGCTGCGTGAGGATGCGGCTGATGAGGCGGTAAGGTTTCTGCAATTCCTCGAGGCTGCCGTTTTTGGCGATCCCGCCATAGGAACACCAATCGTACTTCAAAAAATCAAATCCCCACTCGACAAACCGACGCACATCCAGTTCCTCATGCTGATACGCACCCACGTGCCCCGCGCAAGTCGTTGGGCCGGGCGAGGTATAAATTCCGGCCTTGAGGCCCCTTGCATGGATATAATCGGTTAAGGCCTTCATGTCCGGAAATCGGCGATTGGAATTCACCATGCCTTCCTGGTCACGTTCCGGACCGTTCAACGACTCATCCCGTGAGCCAGGTTTCATTGCCCAACAATCGTCGATGTTCACATATTGATAACCGTGCTCACGCATGCCCGTTCGGACCATCGCATCGGCTGCGTCGCGGATGATCTTGTCGGTTACTCGATTCTCCCAGACATACCAACTGTTCCAGCCCATGTGCGGGGTCAGGGCCAGCGTATCCCCGCAGACGATCTTGAACGGACGCTTGCTGATCCCGAGCGCGTTTGACGCCACCAGTGTGACCGGGTATGTCCCCCGGTCCTTGATCGTGCCGGCGATGAAACCCGTATGGGGGTCCAGCCGCAAACCAGCCGGCAAATTATCGGCCGTGAATTGCATCGGACGTTCGCCGGTCGCCGGTATCGTAAACAAGAACGGCGAGCCGGGGCGTACGCCGAAAATCCTTGCCCCGTTAATCCGCGGCGATCGCGGCGGATCGGGTGTTAGAATGAACCGTTCGCGACGCAATGCCTGCAATGCCTTTGGAGGTGCGGTGGAGGATTCGGCTTTCGGCTCAGCCCCGGTAAGCAAGCGGGGAAACGCCAGCCCGATTATCAAGCAGCAACAACAGAGCAGTTTTTTCATTCCAAGTCCTCTGATTCGCAAGCCCGCAGCAGCCGACATCAGCCGGCCCTGGTAACTCTGGTTTGCGGCGCATGATGTCGCGCCTATGGCCGCTTGTCGATGCCATAATGGCGGATGCATGTAGCATCGAATGTCAGTTCGATCATTATCACCCCAATGTCGGTCTGTCTTACACTTTTCAAAAACCAAAATTTAATTTGTAACATGTTGATGCTTCCGTAGTTACCGTTTAGAGGCTCGCAAACGGCGATTTTGCGTCGTGAATCCTTACAATTTCAAGCCCGCGGCAACCGGACCAGAAGGATTTCCTCGAGAAATTATCGTCGCGGAATCTATTGCACGATAAGTACTTAGGTGAAATATCCCATGCTTGCGCGTCGGCTTGGCAACCGAAATGCTTTTTTTCATGAATCAGGTTCTACCCAGATAGTTTAGCTGCCAGGGAGGGTTTGTAATTTTCAGTGTGGTGTCCCGGAAATGTATAGCTGTTTCCGGGACACCACACTAGCCGGCGATTTTGATTTTGGCGTGTCCCGGCCTTTGTCCCTCATCTTGTCCGCCACTTTGTCACCCTTTTTCGGAGGTCTCAGGACAAGGTGGGAGAGGAAGTGAAACGGAGTGCCGCAATGAGAACTGCGAAGCAGAGCTATCTGTAAAGGTTGTTATTGTCTGTCAGGAACGATTAGGCGTGCCGGCTTTGGCGGTGAAACTTGCCGCCTGGCTCAAGGTTATTTCCAATTGAAGTATAGCAATCGGATGTCGCGCGGGCTGTTGCGTCTTAGCATGGCCACAAAACGGTGCTTGTAATGGTCTATCTGCGCGTCCACCTGGACTTCGAACGTAGCGCTTCGGACGGTGAAAAAGCGTCCGATTTGCCCTACCAATTGGGGGTTGATACCGGGCACATTGATGAGTTCACCCACATTGCGGAAGGGGGTGTCGTCGTCGTTGCCCTCGACGCCATCAGGACCGGCGCGGGCTTGAATGATGCCCGCAGCCGTATTGGCGTCGATGCCGGGGATCAATTGGAGCACGGCGCTTGAGGCGGTATTTATATTGACCAGGCCGGTTGATATGGGGGTGAACAGGTCGGCCAGTCCGCCCGAGCAAACCGGTTGCGCGTTTTGGCCAAAGATACGGTTCGCCGCCGTAACGGTTTGCCTCGAACTGGCAATCGCCTGGTCGCCCTGGCCGTAATATATTTCCGGGGTGATCCCGCGGATCATGAGCAATTCCGACAAGTCATCGATCGGTCCGTTCTTGGCGTAATAAGGCGGGTCCAACCCCAGGTAGTAATCGCTCTCGGTCCCGCTCAGGTGCGGGTCGTCATCCGGATCGCGCCAATCCAGGATCGAATCAACGATGGTGGACGAATCCGAGGCGTCGACGCCGACCAAATTTATGGCTTGTTGCAGGATGACCTCGTCGGCGGCGTTGATATTGAATCTTCGCTCCTGGTCAATAATTTTGATGGAAAAAGACCCCGATCCCAAGGTGTTGTTGTCCATGGAAATGTCCATCAGGTTCTCGTTGGTGACTCCGATACCGCCGGCCCATTTCTGGTTCAAGGCGTCATACGGTTCGTTGCCGATGGCCAACTGCTGGCCCAGCACATACCGCGCCAGTTCCACCCCGGACCGCCCCAGCCATTCCAATTCCGCCTCGTGATTGTGGTTCTGTGCCAGGCGCATCTCGACACGCATGGAATAGGCAAACCCGCCGGCCAGAACACTCAACACGAAGACCACCGCCATGACGATGATCAACGCGATCCCTCGCTCACCCGATTGCCGCCCAAGCTCCATTATCTCCTCCCTCCCCCGAATCCACCCGGCGGCATGCCCGGAAACGAACCAATCCCGGGTTGATTGGGGTAGAATGGCATATTCGGCTGGCCCGGCCCGGGCTGACCGGGGATGGCCGGGTTCATGTTATTAGGCGCTGGAGGCTGGTTGCTTTGGCCGGGTGGCAAACGTGACATTTGATATTGCGCCGGGATCGCCATTGCGGGCAGCGCAATAACGCGCGTCATCAGGTTCTGCGGCTCGTTCAGCATGCCCCTGACGTTGCCCAAACCCAGCGTCACCCGAACCATTTCCGGAAGCTGGTTGGTCGGCAGCCATTCTTTCGCCCACTCCTGCCGTCGCGTGTCCCAAAACTCGAGGCTGAAAACGCTGACATCATGAGCCAGCGCCAGCGCAAATGGTTTCTGCTCCTCGTTGACCTCGGACATGATGGGCATTTGGTACATCACCAGGTCGTTGCCTGCATCTTTTCCGCGCTCGACCTGGAACGTGACCCGCCGCACCACCTGGTCCCCAAACAAGCCCGCGTCAGGAAACGAACCTGGCAACCGCGATACCAGGCTCAAATAGGCATAGTCCGAACTCGTGTCGGCGATAAAGGCGTAATAGCCGGGATTGCCTCCGAACATCTGCACCGTTAACAGCGAGTCCACCAGCGACGCCATGGCGATCCGGCTCCTCTGCACTTGCGCCGCCGCGTCCAACCCAACTTTGCTCCCCCGCACAATGGCGGACCAGCTCGAGTAGATAGCCAGCAGGATCATCATCAGAATCGCCATGGCAATCATCACCTCGATCAAGGTAAACCCGCGCAAGCCGGTCCGTTGTATTGCCGCAACTCGGCAGAGCACCTCTCGAGGAGGGCTCTCAATCCCCCGGTCCAATTCCGCCGGCAACCGGCTTCTCGCCTGCCCGTCCGAATCAGCTTTCATTGGATCCTTCCCCGAGGCTGAAAACCCGCCCCCGCTCCCGCGCCGGGGCGAGTTATCGAATCTGGCCGGTACAGCAACACACTCAGAGATGGGTCCGCGGGTGGTGGTTGCGAGTTTCCCCAGACCCTGAGGTCAACCTGGAACATGCCATTGGTCGATACCATGGTAATTTCTCCGTCACAATTGTATCCAGGATTATCCTTGACAAATTCATCAGCTAATTCCACCGGGAGCCCGCCTTCCTCGAGCCGGTTCGTAAGCGACAGCTCGGCGGCCAGGCTGCTGGCGTCAATGCCGGTCTGCTGCAAAGCGCGGGCGGCTCGCAGGTTCTGCGAGACCAGATTCAGAATGGCGAAGATCGCCATGAAAAAAATGGCCGTTGCAATCATCACTTCCAACAGGGTGAAGGCGTTCGAACCACCGTTCCTCCGTCCGGTTCCTTGCCGGCAGGACTGTCCTGAGAAAAATCTCAAAGTCCGCGTCGTGATCATCGGATCACCTCCACGTCAGGTTGGCCGGTTATAATGTCCAGCGTGATCTTGCGATACATTTGGTAGTCGGGCCATTGCAGCACGATCGTGAACTCGTCGCTGGTGCCGTTGGGAAAGAATCGCACCTGTGCCACCTCATCGTCCTTTTTCTCCTGGAAATTTACATCGAGCATCTCGATCGCGAGCTGATCGGAAAGCTGGGCCTTGAAAGGTGAAACGATCGCCTTGGCGGGTGGGGTTGCGGGTGGCTCAGCTTCAACTTGGCTCGAAGAGTTGGTTTGGTCCTGGCTTGGGGGATTCACCGAAATAATATCCATCGTTCGATCCTCGAGCCGAAAGCGCAGCGCGGACGGGACTCCGCTCAACACCGCTTGCGCTCGTGCGTGTCCGCAAGCCTCCGTGATGTCACTGATCGCTT